>DATMHK010000324.1:0-30286 GCA_035554995.1 Gemmatimonadaceae bacterium | reverse complement strand
AACGATTGGTCGGCGCGCGACATTCAGGCGTGGGAGTACCAGCCGCTCGGTCCATTTCTCGGCAAGAGCTTCGCGACGACGATTTCGCCGTGGGTCGTGACGGCGGATGCGCTCGCGCCATATCGCGTTCCCGCGCGCCGTCGTGCCGCGGACGACCCGGCGCCGCTGCCGTATCTGTTCTCGGAACACGATCAATCGGCCGGAGGCCTGGGAATCACGCTCGAGGTCTGCATCCTCTCCGCGCGCATGCGCGAAATGCGCATGGAGCCGTACCGCGTGAGCGTCGGCGCATTCAACGACATCTACTGGACGACGGCGCAACTCGTCGCCCATCACACGAGCAACGGGTGCAACCTGCGTCCCGGGGATCTTCTCGCCAGCGGCACCGTCTCCGGCCCGACGAAGGAGTCGCGCGGGTCGCTCATCGAGCGGACTTGGCGCGGCAGCGAGCCGCTCACGCTTCCGTCCGGTGAGTCCCGCGGGTTTCTCGCCGACGGCGACGAGGTGATCATGCGCGGGTGGTGCGAGCGCCCGGGACATCCACGCATCGGGTTCGGCGAGTGTCGGGGGCGGGTCGCGCCGGCGGACCCGGTATGAGCTTCATCGCGCGCGGCCCGGTGTCGGCGATTGCGCTGACCCTCGCCGCGAGCGTCGCCTGCTCGAGACACTTCGACGTTCCGGCTCCCGCGCTCGCCGGCGAGTCCACGTCGCCGGTGCCGCCTGCCGAGCGAGCGACGATCGCCGTTCCGGTGACGATCTCGATGTCGCGGCTTGTCGCGCAAACGGACTCCGTCTTTCCGCCCACCGACAGCCTCGATCGCTCGAAGTGCAGCTCCTTGGGTGGGCTCGTCTGTCATCAATACGTCTATCGGCGAGACACGCTCGAGCTGGCGATGAGCGGCGACCGCATGACGCTCTTCACGAAGCTTCATTTTCGCGGACGGGTCGCTTTGCCGGGCGTCGGTGGCATCGCGAGCTGCGGCTACGAGCCGGAGCCAATGCGCCGCGCCGAGTTTCGCATGGCGACGAGCCTCTACTGGCGAACCGACTGGCGCCTCGCGTCGCGGGGCACGGTTATGACTCCGGACATTCTCGATCCCTGCCAGGTGACCGTGCTGCGCGTGGACGCGACGCCTCTCATGCGCCGCGTCGTGAACGGTCAAGTGACCAGGTTCCGTCAGCAGTTCGACTCGATCGTTCCCGCGGTCGCCGACCTTCGCCCGGCGGCTGATTCGCTCTGGCGCACGTTGCAGCGGCCGTTCGCGCTCGACTCGGCGTCGACGATTTGGCTCAACATGGCGCCGGAAGGCGCGAGCCTGGCGCCGCTCCTCGGCGGACCGACAGCGATCAAGACCGGCATTCTGATGACGGCGCGCCCACGCGTCGTCTTCGGTGGCAAACCCTCACTCCCGACGAAAGCGCTGCCGTCACTCACCCTCGCCGGCGCAGCGGGTGGAATTCACGTGCCGCTCGACATCGAGCTGCCGTTCGACGCGCTCAGCCAGCGCGCCACGGCGCTTCTCGCCGGCGAGATCGCGGGCAAGGGAATCACCATCTTCGCTACACGCTCGAGAGCAGCAGCAAGATGTCGAGCATCAAGGCGACGCTGGGCGCACCACGCATTCATCGGGCGCTCGACCAATCGACCGGCCACGGTCGTCTCGCCGTCGGCGAGCAGCTCGATCGATTCAAGGCGCAGCTGGGCGCTGAGCTCAATCGCGAGCTCGCGCCCGGCGTGACGCTCACCGGCGCGGTGAAGGATGTGCGCATCGAACATCTCTACACGACCCCGACCGCGTTCGTGCTCCGCGTCGTGTTCGACGGCGCGGCGTCGATCGACGTCAAATAGCTAGAGCGCCGGTCGCACGAGCAGCGTCTGCCCGACGCGAATCTTGTTGTCGGGAAGCTTGTTCCATGCGCGAAGCTTATCGGTGGTCGTGTTCCATGTCGTCGCGATGCCGCCGAGCGCGTCGCCGCGCCGTACGGTGTAGAACTTCGCTTTTCTCCTGGATGCTTCCGCCGCTTTGCGGTCGGCTTCCGCGCGCGCGAGCAGCGCCTTTTGCTGCGCGCTCAGCGCGACGGCGCGATCGCGGCGCGCGTCCATCGCGACGACGAGCAAGTTTGCTTCGGCCGAGGCAGCGGACGGGACGCCGAGCTTGATCTTTTCGTGCGGGAGCGTGATCACCACGGCCCGCGCCAGTCCGAAGAACGTGCGTCCGGACGTGACGTGCAGCATGGTATCGAGCGCGAAGTCGCGCTCCTCGAACGTCGGCGGCAGGTCGGGCGCGGCGAGGAGATCGCGCGGCTCGACGCCGATGTACAGCAAGCGCTTGTTGGTGAGCGCCAGCAACCCGCGTGTTGCCCGGAAATAGCTGATGGCCGGACGCTTGAATACGGACACCATGCGCAACACGCGCTCGCCGGGCTCCAGCGTGTTCACCTGCAGCTCGCGCAACGCGATGGCCTTGCTGTCGCGCGGATCAGTTCGAACCGTGTGCACGGCGAATTGCACGAGCACCGCGAGCGCGATGACACCGACGACGATCATCACGTAGAGCGTGGCGCGACTCGGTCCGCGATTGCGCCTTCTCACGCGACGGCCCCGACGGTCGGCGGCCCGCGTGGCGCGAACAACGGCTGAATCGGCGTTGCTGGGACCAGTCATATTCTCGCGATATTCAGTCGAACGGGCGGAGCAGTTGCCAGAACAAATGGCGCGGCGGCCTATCGTGCGTTAGCGACAGAAAAGCGACAAGAACGGTGCCGTAGGACACTGCAAAACTGTCCGTCTTCGGTTGCGGGAACGCCGTGGATTCGCTAACGTGAAGTGTCTGAACACGTTGCCAATAAGTTAATTGGCTCCGTCCGGCGTTCGCGCGGAACACGTCTCCGCAGCGCCCGGTATTACGTGATCAGGAGCTGCCGGGGCCGATCGCCCAGCAACTCCCACCCGTTTTGGTGCGCTGCCCGTTCAGGGGGTTCTGATTCCGTTGAAGCAATCCGTTTGGCCGCAGATTTCGCTTGCGCTCGGTTCGCTCGCCGCGATTGTCGTTTCGGTGAGCCTCAGCCGACCGTATTACGTCTCACGGGAACCGGTCGCGTCCGCGGTTGTCGAACACCGCTACGTCGATTCGATCGAAGTGTCGCGCGCGCCCTGGCTGCACGCGCCGGTCGAACTGGCGCTCAAGACGCCTCGGTTTCTGCTGGATCGCGAACTGTTCGCCATGGATCTGCTGCGCACCGGAAAGGTGACGCCAGGCCGCGCGCGGGCCTTGGCCGACGTCGCCGTGCGTGAGGCGTACACCCGTCGGGTTCCGCCCGCGCTCGTCCTCGGTGTGATGCTGACGGAGAACGATGAATTGAAGTCGTCGGCGCGATCGAAGGTCGGCGCGGTCGGGCTCATGCAGGTCGCGCCGCGCCCATGGCAAAGCCTCGGACGAAAATTCGGCACGAACGTGCACACTGATTCAACAAATCTGAAATACGGAATCTTCATTCTGGGCTGGGTCGCCGAGAAAGCCGCCAGGCTCGTCGAGAATCAGAACGACGCGTGGCGGAAAGCGCTTCTGCGCTACAACGGCTGCGTGCGCGGAACATTCACCCGCAACTGCCATCAGTATCCCGATCAGGTGCGTCGACAAGTACAGCAGGCCGCGCGCGCGACATGTCGCGGCGACGATTTCGAGCACTGCGTCGCGATGCCGATGTGGGCTTCTCGGCGTGACTCCGCGTCGGCGGATACGGTAGGCGCGCAAGACCGCTGATGAGCGCGGCCGCTGGCGCGACGCGTGGCCTGACCACCGCCGCGGCGCTGTCGGCGAAAGACCTTCACAAAAAGTTCGGCGATGTCGTCGCCCTCGACGGAGTGTCCGTCGAGGCGGAGGCCGGAAGCTGTCTGGCGCTCGTCGGTGAGAGCGGATCGGGCAAGACGACGCTCCTCCGCTGCTTCAACCGGCTCGTCACGCCCGACCGCGGCGAGATCCGCCTCGGCGACACCGACGTCTCATCCGCCGACCCCGTGCGGCTGCGTCGGCACATCGGCTACGTGCCGCAAGACGGCGGCTTGCTCCCGCACTGGCGCGTCGCGCGAAACGTCGAGCTGGTGCTCCGATTGCGCGGCGAGCCGGATGCTTTGCAGCGTGCGCGACGCGCCCTGACCCTTGTTGGTCTCGACGCGGACAAATTCGCCGACCGCTGGCCGCGTGAGCTTTCGGGCGGCCAGCGGCAACGCGTCGCCCTCGCGCGCGCCCTCGCCGCCGAGCCCACGGTACTCCTCCTCGACGAGCCGTTCGGCGCGCTCGACGCGATCACGCGGTCCGAGCTTCAGGACGCCTTTGCGAGCCTCCGCGATCGCCTCAGGATGACGTGCGTGCTCGTCACGCATGACCTGCACGAGGCGATGCTCCTCGCCACGCAGATCGCCGTCATCCGCGCGGGACGCGTCGAACAGTGCGCGTCTCCCAATGCGCTCGCTTCGAGTCCAGCCACGCCGTACGTGCGAATGCTTCTGCAACGAGCGCGAATCGCGGAGCCGGCCGCGACATGATGCTCGCCGCCGGCGTGCTCGCGCTGGTCTTCGCTCGAGCTCAGGGCGGCGGCGATCGGCCCGTCGTCATCGCGTCCAAGCCGTTTGCCGAATCGTATATACTCGCCGAGATGTTCGCGCAGCTCCTCGAGGCGCGCGGTGTGCGCGTCGATCGTCGGCCGGGCTTCGGGGCCACCGAGCTCGCCTTCTCCGCGCTGCGCAGTGATGCGATCGACGTCTACCCGGAGTACACGGGCACGGGACTGACCGCGATCCTGCACGAAAAACCCGCCGCCAGCGCCGCTGCCGCGTTTCAGCGCGTCTCGTCGGAGTTCCGATCGCGCTACGGCATTCGCTGGTTGGCGCCGCTCGGATTCGAGAACACGTACGCCATCGCCGTGCGACGAGCGACGTCGGATTCGCTTGGGCTGCGATCGTTGAGCGAGCTGGCAAAAGCATCGTCGCGCCTGCGCGCCGGACTGACACCGGATTTCATCGGCCGGCCGGATGGTTTGCCCGGGATTCAGGCCGCATACGGAATTCGCCTCGCCGATGTGCGCGCGCTTGGTCCGGCGGTGAAGTATCAGGCGTTGGCTGCCGGTCAAGTCGATGTCATCGACGGTTATTCGACGGACGGCCTGATCGCCCGCTACGACCTCGTGGTGCTGGCTGACGACCGCCATTTCTTCCCGCCGTACCAGGCGGCTGCCGTCGTGTCGCGTCGCTTGGCGACGGAGAACCCTCGTGCGATCGCCGCCCTCGGTGAGCTGAGCGGCCGACTCGACGAGCCGACGATGCGCGCGCTCAACAAGCGTGTCGAGGTGGACGGAGTGCCGGTCGCCGTTGTGGCGCGCGACGCGTTGCGCGCGCTCTCATTGATCGACGTCTCGACACAGGCGGCCGGCGACGAGCCGACTCGTGGCGGCTTGGTGTCGTATCTCGCGTCGCAACGCGCGACCCTCGCGCGATTGACCGCGAGACACATCGAGCTCGTCGTCTTGTCGTTGCTGGCGGCGATTCTCATCGCGCTGCCTCTCGGTCTATTGCTCGAGCGCGGCGCGCACCGCGCCGAAGCCGTGATTCGTGGCGTGGGCGTGCTTCAGACGCTGCCCGGCATCGCGCTGTTGGCGTTCATGATTCCGGTGCTCGGCATCGGTGTGCGGCCGGCGCTCGTCGCACTCGTCCTGTACTCGCTCTATCCGATCGTCCGCAACACGTTCACCGGTGTGCGCGACGCGGATCCCGCGGCTGTCTCGGCCGCGCGGGCACTCGGCATGACGGACGGCCAGATCCTGCGCGAGGTCCGGCTACCGCTGGCCGCGCCGGTGATCATGGCCGGCATTCGAACGGCGGCCGTCATCGATGTTGGTACCGCGACATTGGCCGCGTTCATCGGCGCGGGCGGCCTGGGCGAACCAATAGTCGCCGGGCTGGCACTATCGGATCAACGGATGGTGCTGTCGGGTGCCATCCCGGCTGCGCTGCTCGCGTTACTCGTCGACGGCGCGCTTGCGCTCGTCGAGCGTTGGACGCGTCCCGGCGGCGTCTGACCACTGCGGCGATTTGATACCCGAATTGGGGTCTGACCCTATTTCCAATCCTCGAAATAGGGTCAGACCCCAATTAGAACATTGGAAATAGGGTCAGACCCCAATTCGGCGTTTTAGGGAGTCAGGGCGACGCCGCCGGCGTACTTGGCGCGAATGCGAACGGTCCGCTCAAGATCGTCGCGCGACTGCAGCACCTTCTGTCGCAGGTCGAGCGCGAGCTTCGGGTGCTCCGCCAGAAAACGATCGACTTCGCGCAGCGCCTCTCCGGATCGCTGCCCGCCAATGAAGCTCCCCAGCCACGAGCCGAGGAAGAAGATGCGCCGATTGCGCTGGATCCAGGGAAGGCTGTCGAGCGCCGGCACGAGGTAGGGAAGCGTCAACGCCGCCGCGTCCGACGAGTTGAAGCCGCGCAAGCTCGCCGTGACCCATTCCTCGTTGAGCGTCGTGTCGGCAAAGTAGCGGCGGAAGTAGTCGCCTTTCACGGCGGTAGCCGGCTTCGCCGCGACAGCGACGAACGCGCTTCGTTTGCCGCTGGAGGTGGTGTCGCGGCGCTCTTCGCCGGCGATCATCGAGTCGGCGCGCGCGGATCCTCGTTCGACGAGATGCGTCACGATGTTCCAGCGCGTCGGTTGACGCAACGGCAGGCCAGCGGTAGACGCGCTGTCGAGCCACGCCGCGAGCGTGGCGAGCGCGCCGGGTGTCTTCGCCATCGCGACGTACGCGTCGAGCGCGCTCTTGCGGATGCCGTATGGACGGGATGCGTCGGACGCGAGGCCGAGCAAGGTTCGCTCGACCGCTCCGACCAGCTCGCGCTCCTGCGCGGCGGAGATGTACGTCGCGGTGGCGCGGCTCAACCGCGTGACGATGCCGGCGGCAATCTGCTCGTCGGTCTCCTGCGGCAGCTCGCGCATCGCGGTCGCGATGAACGTTGCCGGCGCGAGGCGGGCGTCGCGAACGAGATCCCACATCGCGCCCCAGAGCATCGCGCGGAGCAGCGGATCCGTGACCTCGCCAACGTGCTGCGACAACCATTGCACGCTCGCCGTATCGAGCATGACTAGCCCGTACGCGTTGTCGTTCGCGTTGGCAAAAACAAAGTCTGGTGCTCTCCGGCCCTTCGCCGCCGCCACGATCGTCGTCTCGGCGCTGATTTCGACCGGCACGAACACCGGTGTCGAGTCGCGAGACCAGAGGACCACCTCGGTTCGCATCGGCCACACGCCCTTGCCCGACAGCGCTTGTGCGGGATGCTGAATGAGTGTCAGCCGGCTGACCCGGCCATTGGCAATTTCGAGGCGCTGCTCCAGCACGGGCATGCCCGGACGCAAGATGTACTGGCGCCCCCATTCGGTGAGAGACCGATTTGCCGCCTTGCCGATCGACGCGAGCAAGTCCTGCCACGTCGCGTTTCCGTACTGGTGAGAGATCAGGAACTCGTGCAGCCCGGCGCGAAAGGCCGAATCGCCAACGAGATAATTGAGCTGCTTGAGAATTCCCGGCGCCTTGTTGTAGACGATCGCGCCATAGTTGCTCTTGGCCTGGTCGAGATTCGCCAGCGACTGCCACACGGGCGTCGTGCCGGACGTTTGGTCCACGTCGTAGGCCAAGGGCTTGTTGCGCAGATAGAACGACATCCACGGATTCGGCAGCCCTTCGATGGCCTGCATCTTGGCCGCCATGTACGTGGCGAAGCCTTCTTTCAGCCACAGATCGTCGAACCAGCGCATGGTGACGTCGTCGCCGAACCAGTGGTGTGCCACTTCGTGGTAGATGGTCGCGCGGCGTCCGAGACGCTGATTCAGCGTCGGCGGTTCACGATAGATGAACGACTCCTCGTTGAACATCGTGACGCCCGGGTGCTCCATCCCGCCGAAGGGAAATGCGGGTGACAGCATGTACTGGAATTGCTGGAACGGATACTTCACGCCGAAATACCGCTCGAGCGACGAGAGCGCGGACGCAACCTGATTCTGGAGCGAATCCACCTCGACCTCGTTCGCGCGCGACGCTCGCACCCACAACGGCGTGCGATGGCCGACGCCGGCGAATCTCGCCCACGGCCCGGCGGCGAAGGCGAACAGGTAGGTCGGCAGCGGATCCGTCTCGCGGAACCGGTAGGTGAGAAGCGATCCAGCCGTGTCCACCTGCTCGGTGATGCCGTTGGCGATCGCGCGCCAGTTGGTCGGGATGCTGAGAGACAGCGTCATACGCGCCTTCAGATCCGGCTGGTCGAAGCAGGGAAACAGCGCGTTGGCATCCGATGGGACGAGGAGCGTGTACAGGTAGTCGTTGTTGTCGCGCGCGTCGTGATAGCGAATGATGCTCGCGCCGGCCGGCGCGATGAGCGACGCGAACGGCAGCTCGACGACGTTCGGCCCGGCGCGAACGGCTCGCGCTGGAATACGCAGGTGCGCTCCATTGAACTCGGTCTTGGCTTCGCCGCCGTTGACGCGGACGGCGCCAATCCACGGGCCGCGAAAATCGAGAATGACGTCGGCCGATCGTGCCGCGTTAAAGCGAACGGTGACGGTCCCGCGCGCGGTGTCGCGGCGCGCCAGCGAGAGCGCCATCTGGTAGCGCACATTGGACAGCGCCGCGCCGCGGCTTCGCGCGAGCTCGCGCGAGACGCCAGGCAGCATCAGCGGATCGGTGCCGGGCATCGGTGGGGTCATGCTCGCCGCGATCAGCGCGGCGAGCGAGGTCCGGGCGATTGAGTGCATGAGGGACGCTATGCGCGGTGCAGTGCGCGGAGCAAGAGCGTCGCCTATTTTCACGCATGCCGATCATCGTCGAGTGCCTGCACGCCGACACGCAGATGCCCCGCCGCGCGACCGAAGGCTCGGCGGGATACGACCTGTTTGCCTATGTGCGCGGGCAGCGATTCACCTGCTCGAACGGCCTGGCGACGTGGGACGTGGAGTTGTCCGCCGCGCAGGGCGTCTTCATGCTCGATCCCGGGACGGCGGCGCTGATCCCGCTCGGCTTCAAGGCGAAGCTGCCCCCGGGAATCGAAGCACAGATCCGCCCTCGCAGCGGTACGGCATTCAGGAAAGGCCTGGACATCCCGAACGCTCCCGGGACCGTCGATTCCGATTTCCCGGACGAGTGGCGCGTGGTTGTCCGCAACCCACTGACGCATGCCATCGCGATCGAGCACGGGGATCGCATCGCCCAAATGGTGCTCGCCAAGTACGAGGTGCTCACCCTGGAGTCGGGGACGGTTGGGGTCTCAACCGATCGCGTCGGCGGATTCGGCAGCACCGGACGATGACGCATAAAAAGCAGAGCCGCCGCGCAGGGCGCGGCGGCTCGCAGTGCTTTCACCGGAACTAGCAGGCTTCCGGCGCTCTAAGCAGTGTGAAGCTTAGTGGCTTCCGGCGATCCTGCCGTTACGAGTTCCGCTAGACAATGGATCACCTCCTCGGTTTGCGGTTCGACATGACTACAGTGTCGCCCGTGAGCGACCGACAATCTTACCCTAGTTGGCGCCGCGAGGTTCCGCAACGGCGCTCAACGAACAGAACTTCTGTCCGCCGAAACTCGTAGGTTTGCATCGATGCCGACCGCAACCCCGACCCGATCGTCCAGCGCCGCAGGCCGGACGTCGTATTTCTCGGCGAGCCGAGCTCACCGCTACAGCGTCTTGTTCGCCCTGCCGCTGTTGCTGGGCTACGAGGCGTTGGCGGCGATGTTGGCTGCACCGGGGAAGGCCGAGCTGCGCAACGGCGCCGACGCGATGCTCCGCGCCGCTTTCACTGCGGTCGCCGGCCCCTATGGCACGCTCATCTTCATGGCGGCGATTATTCTGCTCGGTGTCGGGCTTGTCGCGCGCGACCTCAAGTTGAGTAAGGATCGGCTGCAGGGGCGCGTCTTCCTTGGCATGCTCGCCGAGTCCGTCGCCCTTGCCGGATTATTTGGCATCGTCGTTGGCATCACGACCGCCAAGCTGATCGGATCGCTCCAGGCGCTGAGCATCAGTCCGATCCAGAGCACGCCGTGGGCGACGCGGCTGATGCTATCGCTCGGTGCGGGCTTGTACGAGGAATTGTTTTTCCGCGTGCTGCTCGTAGGCGGACTCGCCGCGGGCGCGCGCATCATCCTCGGCTTCAGCAAACGCCTTTCGGCGGTGCTCGCCGCGGTGGCGGGCGCGCTCATCTTCTCGGCGTTTCACTACATCGGGCCGTACGGCGACGAGCTTCAGTTGCAGTCGTTCATCTTTCGCGCGCTGAGCGGCCTGGCGTTCAGCGGGCTGTATCTGACGCGCGGCTTCGGCATCACCGCGTGGACGCACGCGCTGTACGATGCCTTCCTGCTGCTAGCGTAGCCCGAGCAAATCCGCGAAGACGTCGGCGGCGCGCGAATCGCCCGTTTGACCGAGCCAGAAAATCGCCGCGCGACGGGCCGACGGATGCTTCGCCGAGCGCGCGAGCTCGATCAAATCCGGCACACTCTCGCCACGCGGGCGCTGGGACAGCGCGAACACGGCCTGCGATCGCATTTCGTCGTCGGGCGTGTCGTCACCGGCGTCGGCAATCCCAAGCCGGGCGCTGACGCCGCGCCCGAGCCAGTCGAGCGCCGCGTGACGGACGCCGCGCGACCGCGACGAATCGCGCGCGACACGAAGAAAGAGCGACCACGGCTCTGGCGCGTCGGCGAGGAGCAGGGGAAGCATCGCGTCGGATGCAACACGACTCTCGTTGCGCGCGACGACCTCGGAGAGCCACGCCGACGCCTCCGCCGCGCTTGCGTCGATCGTCGTCACTGCGCGTTCGTCCGGCGTACGTGGCCCCACGTAGGCACGAATACGCGTGATCTCACCAGAGGCGACGGAGACGACGGCCCGCGCCGGCCCGGGTTCACAGAAGCGACTCGACCAGTTGCTGCGTCCCTGAATGGTGTTGTCGCCGCTGAAGTACATCGACTGGCCGAACAGGTGTCCGATCATTCCTTTTCCGTCGCCGCACACCGACGACTTGCTCGGATAGATCACTTGAACGACGCCGTCGGAGCGAGCGATCCGTTGCGACAGCGTCTGGCCTTGCAGTGAGGCGGCATTTGTGGCGACGACACCGGCAATGACACCGGCGGCAATCACGAACTGTCGCATGGCGCGCTCCCGGTCAGGGGACGAGGACGTCGTGGAAGAACTTGATCGCGCGCGGATCCTTGGTCTGGCCAAGCCAGAACATTGCTTGCTTGCGTACCTCCGTGTCGCGATCGGTTCGCGCGAGGTCGATCAACTTGTCGATCGCTTCATTGTCGTGCCGCTGCGACACGACGAAGGTGAAGTGCTCGCGCAGCGAGCGTGCGTCGAGGGTGTCGTAAAGGCGCACGAGCTCCTTCGTCGGCGCGTCCAGTTGGCCGAACCAGAATAGCGCCTGCTTTCGCGTCTCGACGCCGGCGTCTCGGTCGCGCACGAGCCGGGCAAGCTCGGGAGAGATGTCGCCGGCGTCCGCGAACACCGCCGCGCTCATCGCGTCGTTCGAGTTGCGACCGGACAGCTCGCGCGCGAGCCGCAGGAAGTAGCGCGCGGCATCTTCCGGCGAAACCCGGCCAAGATCGGTCTCCGAACCGCTCGCGGACCACTCGCCGCCGACACGCGTCCGCACCGACACGGTCGTACCGTTGTCGCGCCCGATGGCGACGCGAATCGGTCCGGCGACGCAGGCGCGCCATGACTCATCGCGCGCGTTGCGAGTCCACACGCTTCCCATTCCGTCTCCGCACACGCCGGGGCGCGAGGGAAAACTCATGCGTACGGTTCCATCTCGAACAGTGTTCACGCGATCGGCGATGGATTGTGCCGTCAGCGCGCCGGCACTTCCCAGCGCGAACGGGACCGCGAACAGCAGGGCGTGGCGCATCGGACGCCTCACTTATTGATCAAATCACGAATGAACTGTCGAACGCGTGGATCGTTCTTTTGGCCGAGCCAAAACAACGCCTGCTTGCGGAGCTCCAAATTGGGATCGCTCTTCGCGATCGCCATCAGCTTGTCGACCGCGGCCGATTCACGGCGTTGCGAGTAGATGAAGAGCAGATGGTTCTGGAATTCGGTGTCGCCCCGCGACTGATCGTAGATCGTCGAGAGCTGCTCCAGATCAAACGCGCGCTTCTGCCCGGCCCAGAAGATCGCCTGCTTCCGCGTCTCCGTGTCGAAGCTCTTGTCACGCGCGATCTCGACGAGCCAGGTCGATGCCTCAGGCGCGCTGCTCTGGCCGACCGACGTGAGGATGCGATTTCGCATGTCCTCGTTTTTCGTCTTCCGGAACAGGCCCTTGAAGTACTCGAGGTCGAGACTCCGTCCCTGACCGAGCCAGAAGATCGCGTCACCGCGAACATCCTCGGGGAGCTTCTCGTCCTCGGCCGCTCGCTGGAGCGCCTGGCGCGCGCGTACGTCGCGGTACTGCGACAGCGCGAACACGGCGCGCTTCCGGATTTCGAGATCACCCGACGAGAAGAGGACCGAATCGATCGCGGGAATCGCCTGCTCGCTTCTCGTCTGAGACAGCCAGAAGATCGCGTCGCCCCGCACGTCCGAACTGGGGTCGTTGCGCGCGACGTCGAGCAGCGTCGACACGACGTCGGCTGACCGCTTCTGCGAGATGAGAAACACGGCGTGCTTCCGGAGCTCCGTACGACAGGCGTCGCGCTGCTTGAGGACGTCCTTGAGGATCGGCACAGCATCCGCGCTGTTCATCGACAACAAACCGTCGAGCGCGGCGGTTCGCATCTCTTCGTCGGCAGCAGAACCGGTGCACGCGCGCGGCTGACGAACCGCATCGGCGCGTTGGACGACCTCGCCGGCGGCGCGCGCGTCGCCGAGCTGCGCTTGCGCCGTGCGAATCCGGCCGTACAAATCCGTCGCGTCGCTCGCCATCTTGGCGTTCTTGCCGTAGTTCGTGTTGTAGCGCTCGATGACGGCCAGTGCGTCGTCGAGATCGCCGCGATTGCTCGTCGTCGTTCCGAGCTGGTAGAGCGCCCAGCTCCGCCAATACAGCGATTCGGCGGCGCGGTCGGCGAGCGGATACCGGTCGACAACCTGCTTGAGCACAGTCTCCGCGCGCCGATAGTCGCGATTGTCGATCGCGGTGCGACCGACGCGGTACAGGGAGTCGGCGCGATCCTGCGTCGCCTTCGATGCGGCCTGCGCCCGCGCGGTCGCGGAAGCTACCATGAGCGCGCAGGCAATCTGCAAAGTCCGATTCATGACTCTCATCCTCGAATGCCCGGCAGATTCGATTGGCCGGGAAGGGTGCCGCGCAGCTTCGTGATCACGCCGCGCTTTTTGATCGATTGCTCGATGAGGTCGAGCTCCTCTGGGTCGTTGGTGCCGCGAGTCGTGTACTGAACGATTTGGACGATCACGAGCTCGAGGTCGTCGAGCAGACGCTTCATCACCGGATCCGCGGCAGCCGGCGACGCCTCCAACAGCCGGGTCGTGCCGAGGAGATCGCGCGCCCATTTGGCGACGTGCGCGTCGGTCTCGCCATTCCGCGCCGCCGCTCGGAACGACGTGATCATTGCTTCGGTTCCGGCGAGGTGCTGCAACACGACCAGCTGATACGCGAGCGTCTTATCCGGGCCGGACGTGTCACGAGAGGGTTCTGGGGTCGCCGAGACGCTCGACTCTCGAGGCGCTGCGGCAACTTCACGCGACGGTGCCGCGGGGGTCGCGGAATCGCGACGGTTGCTCGTGTCGCGCGAGGCGACCGCGGCGCCGCCAATCGGCGACGACCGCTCCATCCGGCGTCCAATGCTGATTCCTGTCGCGATGAGCAGCGCCGCGGCGATCCCGGCACTCGACCAGAGCCACACTCTGTTGCTCGCCGGCAGCGCAACCTTCCGCTGTCGGCGCGCCTCGGTGATCCGCGCCCACATAACGTCGCGCGGGATATCGCCCGGTGCGTTGTAGTCGCGAGCCGCTTCGCTCAGGATCTCGTCCAGTTGATCGTCGTTCATGCGAATTGATCTCCAGCAAAAGCCGCCAAAGCGAGTCGGAGCCGGGCCCTGGCGTCGAACAACCTGGCCTTCGACGTTCCCACGGGGATGCTGAGCGTCCCCGCGATCTCTTCGTGCGTGTAGCCTTCGATATCGTGCATCACGAACACCGGCCGCAGCTTCTCCGACAGTGAGTCGATCGCTGCGTGCAGCCGCGCCCTCAGGTCGCCGGTGAAGCCGGTAGGGCCGACCACGAGGCTTGGCGAGCCTTCGACGCCGTCTACGCTCTCGATTCGTCCACGAAGCCGTTTCACCTTTCTCATCCCGTTGAGCGCCACCGATACCGCGATGGTGTGAAGCCAGGTCGCCAGCGACGATTCGCCACGGTACTGCTCGAGTCGCTCGAAGGCGCGAATGAACGTGTCCTGCGTGAAATCCGCCGCGAGATCAGCGTCCCCGGCCATCCGATGCATCAGCCGGTAGACCCGCTCGACATGGCCGTCGTACAGCGCACGCTCCGCGGCAGGGTCGCCGCCGAGGCATCGCGAGACGAGCTGTCGATCGTGTAGGCGCGAGGAATCAGTCACGATGCTGCAAATGCTTCCGGTACCCGGGCGGTTCAGAACCACCCCATAGACACAGCAGGCTGGGGCAGGGTTGGGTTCGAACAAACACCGAATGGGGTCTGACCCCATTTCGGAATTGGGGGTCAGACCCCATTTCGGAATTGGGGGTCAGACCCCAGTTCAACTTTTGGTTAGGGCTGCGGCGAAATCCTTTATCAGCTCGGCGACTGGCCTGACGGAGTCGATCCCGGCGACGCTCTTGCCGGCCTGCCAGTACTCGTTCGCGCCGGCCGAGGTCATTGAAGACTTCTTGAGCCGTCGGAGCGACGTTACCGCGTAAATGCTCCGCATCCAGTACTTCATTCGCCGGTGCCGGAGCATCCAGCGCGCGATGGGTCCGCTGCGGGTTCCGAGGCGCTGTATGTACTCGTTGTTGATCACGGCGACGGGCACGCCGGTCAGGCGTTCGGTCAGCACGATGTCCTTCGGCTGGGCGCGGACGATGGCGGCCTTATAGTCTGCGTGGGCGTTGCACTCGGCAGTGGCGATGAACCGGGTACCCATCTGCACGCCGTCGTAGCCGAGGTCGAGCATCCGCCGAAAGGTGGCCGGGTCACCGACGCCGCCGGCGCAGATGACCGGGAGCCCCAAGTCTCGCAGCTGGTCGAGCAACGCCTCGGGCGAGAGTCTGCCGGCGTGACCACCGGCGACATTGTTCACCGCGATCAGGCCGTGGACGCCGCCGTCGATCGCCTTGCTGGCCCATTTGCGCTCGGTGACGTCGTGGTAGACGATCCCGCCGGCTTGGGCCGTCCGGTCGACCACCCACTTCGGGTTTCCGAGCGACGTGATGAAGAAGCGCACGCCCTCCTCGAGTGCGACGTCGACCCACCGTACGAGTCGCTCGTGGTAGTGGCGTGACGATTTCTCGATTAGAGCGTTCATGCCAAAAGGGCGGTCGGTAACGCTTTTGATCAGACGGAGCCCGGCTCGAAAGTCGTGTCCGTGCACGTACGTGAGCGACACCGGTTGCACGACGCCGATCGCTCCGGCCGCGGACGCGGCGGCGACGAGCTCGGGGTTCGAGCAGGGGTACATCGCGCCGCAGATGATGGGGAGGTCGATGCCGAGCTGGCGTGTGAAGCGGGTCTCGCGGGTCATTCGGTGGAGATCTTTGGCTCGGTGGCGACGGTAAGGGGCAGGCGGAGCGATGTGGACAGCCATATGTTGAGCAGCTTGATAGCCCGCTCCACATCACACAACCACAGCACCACTTAGAAAGATATCACAAATCGTAGACACGCTTGCACGAGGCGCGTTTGCGAGCACGAAGGTTAGTTTGCTGGCGCTTTTCCGCCTGCGACGCGACGACGCAAGTCGAGCATCGTGGCGGGATCGTCTGAGATGATGCCGTTGATCCCGTCGCGCCAGAGCACCTCCGCGACCTGTGGATCGTTGACCGTCCACACGTGCGTCGGAAAGCCGGCTCGATGCCCGGAACGAGCCAGGCGTCGCACTGGAACTGGGACTCCGTTGTACCGGAGCGGAACGCAGAACGCGCGGTAAGGCACCTGCCCGAGCGGCAGTCCGATGAGCGTCTGCGGAAGGATCGAGAGGATGTCACGCAGGCTCGCACCCGTGATGACGGGCGAGCGGCGGAGCGGCTTCAGCGCGTTGGCATCGGTCGAATCCAGCACGACCCGACGGTTGGCGTCATGGCGATCGAGCACCGCTGGCGCGCGTAGCGCGGCCTGCGGGATCTTCACTTCGATGAGAAGAGGCAGCGACGTGTAACGGGCGAGCATCTCGTCGAGCGTCGGGATCTCCAGCCCTATGCCGCGAAACGGAAAGGTCTTCCCGCCGTCCGGGCTGAACCGCGCGCCGGCGTCCAGACGCTTGAGCTCGGCAACGGTGAGCGAGTCCACTGCACCGCTGCCGTTGGTTGTGCGATCGACCGTCGGATCGTGGATGATCACGATCTCGCCATCGCGCGAAACGCGCAGATCGAACTCGATGGCGTCCGCGCCCAGCTCAACGGCGCGGTCGAACGACGGGATCGTGTTCTCGGGGAAGTGCGCCGAGTCGCCGCGGTGGGCGATCACGGGACGCGCGGCGGGGTCGATCAGTATCCCTGCGTCAACCCCGCCGCCGCGTCGTTCGTGCATCCGTCAATAGGTGTACTGCAGGCGCGTCAAGAGCAGGCGGCCGATCTTCGGAACACCCACGAACGTGGCAACCTTGTTGTCGAGCAGGTTCGTCGCCGTCACTGACCAGCGCGGCGCGCGCGCGACTGGGAGCTCCCACGAGAAGCCGGCGTCGAGGAAAGCATTGACCGGAACCGGCGGATAGGGAATCGGCGTGCCGACGTTGTACGAGTTGAAGACTCCGGAATTCACCGGGAACGCGTCGGCGTAGCGGCCGCGAACGTTGGCGCTGAACTTTGCGCTGCGCTCGTAACGGACCGTGGCTGTCGCACGATGCTTCGGCGTGTTGGCGGCGAGCGGGTTAACGGCCGTGGCGCCCGGCGCGTCGGGGAAGACGTTCTTGTTCAGGTTCGAGTACGTCGCGGCGACCGACCAGCGATCGTCGATCTGCAGGTCCGTCGCGACGTCAAAGCCGTGGACGTTCACTGAACCCGTCGCCTTCTGATATGAAAAGACGAGATACGGCTGGTCGTCCAGCGAGTTGGTGAATGCCGTCGCGCCCACTGGAATACCCGCCATCAGTAGGGCCAGGCCGGGCGCTGCCTGCGCGGCCGTCGCCTGCGCGACTTGCGGTGATTGTCCGGCGGCAATCAATCCCTGCGTGATGCCCTGAGCGAGAAAGGCACCCAACTGCTGCCCGTTGAAGAGGACACCTGGGTTGATCAGCTGCGCAGTCGGATCTGCCGGACGCTTCTGGAACCACGCATCCATCTCGATTCCGAGCCGCTTACCGACGAAGCCCTTATACCCGACCTCCCACGTGTTCGAGAAGTCGGCGCTGAGCGGCGCGTAATCGTTTACGCCGGTCACCGGTTGCTTGGTGGCGAGATCCACCAAGACGGTTCCCACCTGTGCGTCCGTCGGGCGCAGCCCGCGAACAATCGCGCCGACAGGTGACGCGAGAAGCTGAAGCAACGCTTGGCGGGTCGCCTCGCCCCCGGGAATCGAACTGGCGGGAGCAGCCTGGAGTAGCGGCTGAAGCTGCGACGCGAATCCGGCATACGCCGCGGCAGCCGATGCCGGCGCAAGCGTGTTGGGAATGTATGGCGACCGCATGCAAAGATTGCCGGCGGTTCCACCAGTGCAGGTCCGCGCGAACGTCCAGCCCTGCTTCGGCGGATTGCCCAGAATCTGCACCGGCATGCCCGGCGCCGGCGTCTGTCCCGAGTACTGGTCGAGAAAGAACGAGAATGACGTCGGCGAGCTGTACGCGCGATTGAACGTCAGTCGGAATGAATTATTCTCGTCCGGGTGTACGACGATCGCCGCGCGGGGCGAGAACTGATATCCGTCGATGCGCGAATTCGCGTCGACGCGCGCTGCCGCGAGGAAGTCGATCTGCTTGGTGAGGGCGGTCGTCGTCTGGAGATAGCCGCCGTACTCGTTAATGGCGTCGTTCGGTTCGTTCCGACCGTTGATCGTGCCTTCAGTTTGCGGACGTGTGGCCAGATATTCCCCGCCGGCGATGAACTTGGTTCGACCCCAGGTCACAGCCTGCTGCGCCTGGGTACCAAGGATGCTCGACTGGTCCACGACGGGAATGCCGGTTCTCAGATAGTAGGTGCCGTTCGGATCCTGAGCGTTGTCATTGCCGGAATTCGACTTGTCATAGAACACCTGCGCGAAGAACTGTTTGTGCTGAAGCCGTTCTTGCAGGTTCAGGTATGTCCAGTTCTTCGCCTCGGCGGCACCGAATGTCGTCGTGATCTCGCGCGCGTTGCCGATGCCCGAGAGGCCCGCCGTACTGATGAGTTGCGTGTTCTCCGACGGACGGAAATCGACGCGCGCCTCGCCGGAGTACTTGGTGAGATCGAAGTCGTGGGTCACCGGTTTGCCGCGGCGCTCCACGGGAATGCGCGTGTCGTTCGCCGGATAAACCGTCGGCTCGTTCGGATCGATATACTCCCAGTCCTTCGCGGTGAGATACTCACCGGAGAGCTTGTATCCGAGCTTGTTGTCGACGATGACACCGGCATGCCGCAGCGACCCGCGGAGCATCGAGCGCTCACCGCCGTCGAGCGTGAGTGTCGTGCCGACCGAATTGAACGGCGACTTCGTGATCACGTGGAGCACACCGTTGCCCGAGTTCGGTCCGTAGAGCGCGGCGGCGGGGCCCTGAAGGACCTCGATGTGATCGATATCTTCGTTCGTGCCGGTGAACAGCAACGGCACGTTCACACGAAGCGACGGAACTCCGGCGTACCGGTAATCCTGCAGCATCAGCATCTGCGTGGAGAACGCGTTGTTGAAGCCGCGAGACACGATGTTTGCCTGCGCGATGCCACCCGTGGAGATCGATAGCCCAGGTACGGCTTTCAAAACGTCTGTGATGGACGCCGAAGGTGTTTGGGCGATGTCCTTGGTGGTCACGATGGAAATCTGGCTCGGCGAGTCTTGGATTCGCTCGGGCGCCGTAACGCCGGCTGCCGTGGTGACCATTTGTTCGAGGGTACGCACGGCCGGCGCAAACACGATTTCCAGTGTCGTCGTCTGTCCGGCTCGCACGACTACATTGTCCGTCCGATTCGGAGCAAGGCCCATGGCGAGCACGGAGACGCTGTATGTCCCCGCGGCAAGATTTGCGATGGAGAAGGTGCCGTTGTCCCGCGAATGAGCTGTGCCACCGCCGCCACCGACCCTAGTGGCCGTTACCGTCGCCGTCGTAACTGGCTGACCGGAGGATTTCTCGGTTATTGTGCCCGAGATTGTTCCGGTCTGGGCACCGGCGGCGGTCGAGACGAGCAGTGCTGCGATCGATGCGCCCCGCAAGGGGAACAACGTTCGGGCGCGCGTCATCAGGGAAGCCAATCGCATGAAGGAGGCTCCAGGGAGGGGTGATACGAGGCGGACGGAACCGTCACGCCGGTAGGTAATTAGAGCTTACGGTAGGGCGCGAGAATTACAAGTACGTAGGTTGTCGTAGTCATCAGGAAAACGATGACACTCCTACGACTGCGATCGCGTTCACGGATTTAACGTTAGCGACGCGTACACGCCCAGTCGATTCTTGAGTGGCGCGTCCAGTGACAACCCGGCGCCAATCTGGGCCCGAGCCGCCGGCGTGCCGACCAGCGGCACTGGAGGTACGGCCGCCGACCACTCCGCGCCCGTCACGCGATTCCACCGACGTGCGTTCCCGACAAGTGACGTCGTGCTTCCGTCCCAGAAATAAAACGCCAGCGTCCGCGTCACCACCGAGGCGCGGTACGCGATCACCGACGAGCCCACCTGTACACCCACCGGGAGCGCCGGCATGACGACGCGCTGCGTCAACGTCGCCTGATCGATCAGTGGCGACGGGCCTCCACCGAGCGCGAACTGCTCGAACAGCGCGGCGTTTCTGTTTACCGCACCAACCATCGCGTACGCGCTGAGCGTCGGCAGACCTTGGCCGGCGGCCACCAGCGTGAGCCCGCCGGTGGAGCGCCGGACTGAAAGGTCCGACGACGTTCCGCCTGTGTAGTTCCCAGTGAGTCCCAGCGCGAACGTCGCTGCGTCGTTTCGGCGCGACAGCGACAGCCCTGCGTCGAAGAACCCGAGCGCGCGGGTCGCCACATCCTTTGTCGCCGAGATCGACGCGATCTCGTTCGTTTGTCGCGTCGCGCTTCCGCCCGCCCGGTATCGGAATGCACGGGTGTCAAATGACCAGCTGTTGTCGAGCGCGAGCTCACCACCCTGAAGTCTCGTGTCGAGCGGGAACATCGTGCCACGCTGCGACACGCTTTCACTGAGCTCTTGTTGCGCGTCGAACAGCGCGACACGGATCGACGGCCGCGTGCCGCGCCATACGCCCGACAAGCGTCCGCCGCGCCACGCCGCGCTCTGCCCGACGTTGAAGTCTGCCAGCAATTCGCTGCGGCCGATGACGTCGCTGCTCACGAACGCGATCCCACCGCTCACCGCATCGGGATCGGCGTGGACTTCGGGAATCCAGCGAAAAAAACGCGGCGTGAATCGGAACGGTCGCGGCGGCGTCGTGGATCCCGTGGCGAAGGACACGTCGGCGGTCGAGCGACGAGCGACGGCGGCCGTCACCAGGCGGTTCGATTCCGTCGCCGTCGCGACCACGCCCGGCGCGGTCGAGCGCAGCCGCCGCAGATCGTAGCCGCGCGAGTAGAGGGAGAGAAACCAGACACTCGAGTCGCGGCGATTCGCTTCGGGCGCAACCGCCGCGCCGGTGACCGCGGTCAGCCGGCGACGTGTACGTGTGGCAAGGTCGGCGGTTTCGACGGCAGGCGCGCCACTCGCGTCGCTGGTGAACACGAGCGACGACGCGGTCACCCAGGCCGGATCGTATTCGTTGGTCTCAACGCCGGCGTCAGGCTCGAGCACCAACTCGCCGCCACGACGCGCGCCCCCGCCCCCCGACGCGTCGAGGTCGATGACGACAACGCGCCAGCCGCCGCGGACGTGTCGGCCGACCGCGACGCGTGATCCGTCGGGTGAGAGCCGCGGGCGCGAGTACGAGGTGTCGGGGTTGCCCGCGGCGATGACCGTTGTGCGGCCGTCGTCCAGACTGACGCGGACGAGGTCGCACCATCCGCGGCGGCACTGGGTCGCGACCGCCCAGCTGCCCGCGGGTGCGGGATCCGGGTCGCGCACGCCGGCGTGATGCGTGACGCGCCGCACGTCGTGCGTTTGAGTGTTCCAGATATAGAGATCTGGAAGGAGCGTTCCGTCACCGACGGGAGTCAGTCGCCAGAGGAGCACGCGCCCATCGCGCAGAAACCGTGGCGACTCGAACGATGGTCCGCCCGCCGCCTTCAGGGTCGCGAGGGCGCGTTTCGGCGGAGGGTAGATCGATCTCGCTGGAACGTCGGCCGGATCGCGCGCCACGAGAATCGAGTCGCGCCGCCGGCGACCAGTATCGGGTTCCGGCGCGGTGCCCCACACGACGACGCGTGATGGCACGATCGGCGACCGAAGCACGATCGCGACGCGCCGTCCGTCCGGTGACACGGCGGGATCACCCGTGCCCCAGGCGAGTCGCTGCACGATGTCGCCCGTGTCGGCCGGCGCTGACCGACGCAACGACGAATCGATGGCGACCGATCGTGCCGTCAGCTCACTGGTGAACCGGCCATAGAGGGCGCGTGGGCTCTCGCCGTATACGCCGGTGAATGCCTCATCGAAGCCGCGGTTCTGACGCGCGCTGAGTCGCCGCCAGATGGCGACCAGGCTCGAGTCTCCTTTGCGCGCGGCGAGCCACTCGAGAAACGCCGAGCCGGCGAGATAGGCGAAGTCGCCGCCGGCGAACGCCCCCGATCCGTTCAGCTGATCGTAGCGGGGCAGCTGACCCTCGACCGCCCACTGGCGAAGGAACGCGGCGCGCCACACACCGTGCGGACGACCCGAGCCGGTTACGACCCCTTCGATATACGTCGCATAACCCTCGATGACCCATCTCGGTGCTCGAAGCGCGAGCGGTCCGAAGTTCACGGGGAACGCCTCCCAGAACCGCCGGGTCGCGTTGTTTCGCGACGGTCGCGTCAGATGCGCGACGTGTCCGAACTCGTGCGACAGCAGCATCTCGCCCCAATTGCGGAACTCGGAGATGTCCTCGCGCGGATCCGGGGGGATCGCCCACAAGTTGATGGTCGGCTTGTCGAGGTAGGTCCAGGCAGATCCGTTAGCGATGTTGAACGGATCGTCGACCACGACCTGCGTTTTGCGCGAGGGAGCGAAGCCGACCACGCGCGCCACCGCGGAATCGATCGCGTCGGCGCGGGCGGCGACGGCGCGCGTCCACTCCTCGAGCTCGACCGGATAATGAAACGCGAAGCGATGCGTCTCCACAGTTCGCCACGGAAGCCACGACCGAACGACGTACTGCGCCGCGCCACTGCGCGCTACGGCTGCGACAAGCAGGCTGACGCGAAGACAATGAAAAAGGACGGGGAAGCCCCCCGTCCTCGTCAATTTGGGGTCAGACCCCATTTACAGTTCTGGAAATAGGGTCTGACCCCATTTCGCTCCGTGCGGCGCGGGTAGCGCTGGCGGCCTAGGCTTCCGGCGCCGGACGCCGACGACCGCTGCTCAGCCGGTCCTGCAGCCATGTCGCCGGAATGATGAAGAGCGGTGTGAGGAAGAAACCCAGCAGGGTGTTCAGCCAAATGAGCGCGATGTAGAAGCAGCCCAGTCCAAGGCCAACCCAAAGCGTGCCAAGTGGTCCGTGAGTTTCCACGAAAGCTCCTGAAGCGTGAATGCCGAGAAGTCGCGAGAAGTATAGCCGGCCCTGGATGCCCATTCCACCCCAGCAGGCCGGCGCGCCAATATCTTGCCCGCATGGCGACGTCCGATCTTGCCATTCTCGACGCGGTGCGTTCGACGCTCGGCGCGCACCCGCGTGTCGTCCTCGCCGTGTCCGGCGGTCTGGATTCGATGTCGCTTCTCGACGCAGCGGCACGCGCTGTCGACGCCGACAAGCTCGTGATCGCCACCTTCGATCATGGGACGGGGAAGGCGGCGCGCGAGGCGGTGCGCCTTGTCCAGTCCCGAGCCTCGAGTCTGGGCATCGCCTGCGAGTCCGCCCGCGCGAACAAGACCCTCCGCTCCGAAGCCGAGCTGCGCCGGGCCCGGTGGGATTTCTTGCGCCACATCGCGCAGCGGTTCGATGCTCGCGTCGCCACGGCCCACACCGCGGATGATCAACTGGAGACCGTCCTGATGCGGGTGATTCGGGGCGCCGGCGCTCGTGGTCTGGCTGGTTTGTACGCGGCGGGTGGTCCGCTTCGTCCATTTCTCCAGATCACGCGCGGACAACTCGAGACGTACGCGCGCGACCGCCGGCTGCAATTCGTGAACGATCCCTCGAACGATTCGCCGCTCTTTTTTCGAAATCGAGTCCGGCACGACCTGTTGCCGGCACTCCGTCGGGCCCGCCCGGCGATCGCGCGGGACTTGTTGCGAATCAGCGAGGCGGCCGCCGTTTGGCGAAGCGACGTCGACGCTTTTGTCGCGGATCACATCCCCTTTGCCCGCTTGTCCGCCTCCCGGTCGTTCGAGGTGACGCTGTCCCCGCTCGCGGGAATGTCACCGGCCGAGTTGTCCGTTCTATGGCCGGCCATCGCTGCCAAGTTCGGTCTGATCCTCGACCGGCGCGGAATTGCCCGCCTTTCCGCGTTCACTATCGGCGGTCGCGTCGGATCGCGCATTCAACTCTCGAGCGGTTGGAGCGCGGTGCGTTCGCGTGACGGCGTGACGGTCAGCGCGTCCAGCGACTTGGCGCTGGCCACCGCGTCGGCCACGATCGACCCGTCTGGTCAAACCCTGTGGGGAGCGTGGTCATTCCGGCGTAGCGAGCTGGATCCGGACGCGAAGTGGTCCTCCCGGCTGCCCTCGGATGCGATCCTGACGGTACGGGCGTGGCAGCCCGGCGATCGAATGCGCTCGACCAGTGGGTCGTACCGAAAGGTGAAACAGCTTTTGTCCCGGGCCGGTGTGACGGGACACAAGCGGGCGGGGTGGCCCGTAGTACTCGCCGGGGACGAGATCGTCTGGATTCCGGGCGTGCGCAGGTCAAATATCACCGAACGGCTGGGGACGGCGGGTTTACCTTTCATCTGTGAATTCATCGACCGTTGATCCGAGACTGCTCGGCCGGACACTTCGCCGCGTCGTTTACACGAAGGATGAAATCGCCGAGCGCGTTCGTGAGCTGGGCAGTGAGATCACGCACAGCTATGCTGACGGCGAACTCTTAGTGCTCGGGCTCTTGAAGGGGAGCTTTATATTTCTCAGCGACTTGGTCCGCGAGATCGAACGGCCGCTACAGGTCGATTTCCTCGTTGCGGCGAGCTATGGCGATGCCACCGAATCCAGCGGTAATGTGCGCCTGCTCTACGATCCAGAAACCGAGCTCGAGGGCAAGGATATCCTGCTGGTGGAAGACATCGTCGACACTGGTCGAACGTTGAGCCGGCTCATGGACCTTTTACAGGCACGGAAGCCGCGATCTCTTGAGATTTGTGCGCTGCTCCACAAGCACGTTGCCACCGAGTTGCGCTACCCGACGCGATTCATCGGGTTCGATGCACCAAATGAGTTCCTAGTGGGGTATGGGTTGGATCACGCGGAAAATTTTCGGCACATTCCGTACATAGCGAGCCTGCAGTAAATGCCACTTCCAATGCCACCGAAAAACAAGAAGGAATTCAGCTGGGGACGGTTCTCAAAAACCCTCTCCTTCTGGATCCTCATCATCCTGATCCCGGTCGTTCTGATTCAGCTCTCGGGCAACAAGTCCGAGGCTTCGAAGCAGA
Organism: Gemmatimonadaceae bacterium; assembly: GCA_035554995.1. Taxonomy (GTDB): domain Bacteria; phylum Gemmatimonadota; class Gemmatimonadetes; order Gemmatimonadales; family Gemmatimonadaceae; genus JAQBQB01. The sequence goes on along the minus strand of DATMHK010000324.1, from coordinate 5,239 downwards.
TCACCTACACGCAGTACCGGGACGCGCTCGAGAAGGACAACATCTCGAAGGTCGTCATCACAGCCGGCAAGGTTGTGAACGGCAGCTTCAAGCAGCGCGAGACCTACGGCGGCCAGGACGTGAGGAACTTCTCCGTCCGCCTTCCCATCGAGAATTCGGAGAACGAAGTCGCCGCGCTCAACGCCAAGAACGTCACGATCGAGGCGAAGGACGCCGGCGTGTCGGTTACGGCGTGGGTGCTGAACTTCGTGCCCTGGCTCCTGCTCATCGGCTTCTATTTGTTCCTGTTCAAGCAGATGCAGGCGGGGGGCGCGAAGGCATTCTCGTTCGGCAAGTCGAAGGCGAAGCTCCTGACGGGTGACACGCCCAAGATCACGTTCGCCGACGTCGCCGGGGCCGACGAAGCGAAGCAGGAGCTGCAGGAGATCATCGAGTTCCTGCGCGATCCGCAGAAGTTCACCAAGCTCGGCGGCCGTCTGCCAAAGGGCGCGTTGCTCGTCGGACCTCCGGGCACCGGCAAGACGCTCCTTGCGAAGGCAGTCGCCGGCGAGGCCGCGCGTCCATTCTTCTCGATGTCGGGTTCCGACTTCGTCGAGATGTTCGTCGGCGTCGGCGCGAGCCGCGTGCGCGATTTGTTCGAGCAGGGGAAAGCCCACGCCCCGTGCATCATTTTCATAGACGAAATTGATGCTGTAGGCCGACACCGCGGTGCCGGCCTTGGCGGCGGCCACGACGAGAGAGAGCAAACGCTCAACCAACTGCTCGTCGAGATGGATGGCTTCGAGTCCAACGACGGCGTCATCCTGATCGCCGCGACGAACCGTCCGGATGTTCTCGATCCCGCGCTGCTCCGTCCGGGTCGCTTCGACCGGCAGATCGTCGTCGACTCGCCCGACCTCAAGGGCCGCGAGGGCATCCTCAAGGTGCACCTCCGCAACAAGCCGATCGCCGACGACGTGAATATCACGACGTTGGCGCGCGGTACGCCCGGCATGGCGGGCGCCGATCTCGCCAACCTGGTGAACGAAGCCGCGCTGCTCGCCGTCCGACGCAGCCACGAGAAGATCTACATGCCCGATCTCGAGGACGCGAAGGACAAGGTGATGCTCGGCGCCGAGCGTAAGTCGATGGTGATGAAGGAAGACGAGCGCCGGTTGACGGCGTACCACGAGGCGGGTCACGCGATCTGCGCGATGCGCGTGAAGGGCAATGATCCGCTGCACAAGGTGACGATCGTGCCGCGCGGTCGCGCGCTCGGTCTGGCGTTCACGCTGCCGGAAGACGATCGCGTGTCGATCACGCGTGAGCAGCTCGAGGCGAACCTCGTGATGTCGTACGGCGGTCGCGTGGCTGAAGAGTTGATCTTCGGGCACGGGCGTGTGACGACGGGCGCGGCGAGCGACATTCAGAAGGCGACGTCGATAGCGCGGCGGTACGTAACGCAGTGGGGGCTGTCCGACGTGATCGGGCCGATCCTCGTCGGCGATAACGAGCAGGAGCTCTTCCTGGGTCGTGAGATTCAGCACCGCCGTGAGGTCTCGGAGAGGACGGCGCAGCTCGTGGATACGGAAGTGAAACGCGTCATCGACAATGCCTACGAGCGCGCGAAGCAAACGCTCCAGGCGAATCTCGAACTGCTGCATTCCGTGGCCGCGGCGCTCCTCGAGCGCGAGACGTTGACGCGCGACGACATCGAGATGTTGTCACGGGGCGAGCAACTGCCGCCACGCTCGAGCGAAGCTCCGCCGACGGCCCCCGCGCCGACGACGCAGCCGGTGCTCGAGCCGAAGCGCAGCGCTCCGCCGCTGCTTGGCGGTCCGGAGCCCAGCCCGGCCTGATCACTCTGCGCGACGAACAGGGGCAAGAGGGAGCGATTCCTCTTGCCCCTTCATCATTTGAGGGAGCACCGACGCAAAATGGGAGCCCAATTAGGGTCAGACCCCATTTTGAATTCTCTAAATAGGGTCTGACCCTAACTCGGGGCTCGAGACGGTCAATGATTTGGCGCCACGCGACCGGAACCCTCTCGCTCGACCGACCACGTGTCGTCGGGATCGTGAACGTTACGCCGGACAGCTTTAGCGACGGCGGCATGCTGCGCACGGTCGACGATGCGCGACGGCACGTCGATCGGTTGGTGCACGAGGGGGCGGACGTCGTCGACATCGGTGGCGAATCGACGCGGCCCCAGGGGGCGACGCCGGTTTCGAGCGACGAGGAGCTTCGGCGCGTGATTCCGGTCGTCGAGGCCGTGCGCCGCGACCATCCGAGCCTTCCGATCTCGGTCGACACGGTGAAGGCGGACGTCGCGCGGGCAGCGATGGCCGCCGGCGCCTCGATCGTGAACGACGTTTCGGCATTTCGACTCGACGCGGCGATGGCGGACGTTTGCGGAGCCACCCTGGCCGGCGTCGTTCTGATGCACTCTCGTGGCGACGTGGCCAGCATGGCCACCTTCGAGCACGCCAACTACGGCTCCGACGTCGTCGGGGAGATTTGCGCGGAGTTGGAACCGAGCGTTCGGCGCGCGCGTGCTGCCGGGGTGCAGCGTGAAGCCGTCGTCCTCGACCCGGGAATCGGTTTTTCCAAACGTGCCGAGCATTCGCTCGCGGTGCTTGCCGACCTTCCGCGTTTGACGCGGCTAGGTTTTCCTGTTCTCGTCGGAGTCTCCCGAAAGCGTTTTATTAGCGCGATCATCGAAGCCCCGGCGCCGGGGGATCGGGTTTTCGGTACGGTCGGTGCAAACGTTGCTGCCCTGGCGCGCGGCGCGAGGCTGTTCCGGGTGCACGACGTAAAAGTGAATCGCGACGCGCTCGACGTGGCTTGGGCAATCATGCAACAGACACACGGATCATGAGCCTCTTCGAACAATTCCGGCTTCTGCATCCAGGCTGGCGCGACATCGTCGAAGTTCTGATCGTCAGCTTCGCGCTCTACCGCGTGCTGTTGCTCATCCATCGTACGCGGGCGATGCAAGTGCTGGTGGGGCTCGTCGTCCTGGCCGGCGCATACGGCCTTGCGTACCTGCTGCATTTCGGGATGATCGTGTATCTGCTCACGCTCATCTTCAGCTACGGCGCGATCGCGCTGCTCGTCGTCTTCGCCCCTGAGTTGCGAGCGGCGCTGGCGCAGATCGGGCAATCGCCAATGTCGCGGCTGCTCGGCCGCATGCACGAAACGGAAGTGGGCGACCAGGTCGCCGAGGCGGTGGAGCGCTTGAGCCGATCCGGGATCGGCGCGATCATCGCGATCGAGCGCGAGGTGTCACTCGCCGAGTACGTCCAATCGGGATCGGAGATGCAGGCGAAGGTCTCGGCTGACTTGCTGGCGACGATCTTCACCCCGTACTCGCCGCTGCACGACGGCGCGGTCATCGTGCGGGGCGACACGATCGTCGGGGCCGGCTGCATTCTCCCGTTGTCGCAGACTGCGCTCATCGATCGGTCGTTGGGGACACGCCACCGCGCGGCGCTGGGGTTGAGCGAGGAGACCGACGCGCTGGTGGTCGTCGTCTCCGAGGAGACGGCGGCGATGACGGTGGCGGTGACGGGGCGCTTGTTGCGCGACGTCTCGTCCGCCCAAGTGCGCGACCTCGTCGCCGGTCGCCCGATTCGCGACGTGATCTCGAGCGCTGTCGACAGCGGCGGCGGGGCGGGCGGCAGGCCTGGTTCGGCTGGCGGAGGCGGCGCGGGACTCGCGATCTCGTCGTGACCGCACGCCGCGCCGCATTCGGCGCCGGCCTTGCGATGCTCCTCGTGTACGCGGCGACGCTCGCGCCCGGAGTGACGTTCTGGGACTCCGGCGAATTCATCGCGGCGGCGCACAGCTTCGGGATCCCCCACCCGCCGGGAACGCCGGTATTCGTGATCGCGCTCAAGGCGTGGGCCGAGCTGCTCGGATTCCTGTCGTTCGCGCGAGCGACGAATCTTTTCTCGGCGGTTTGCACGGCCAGCGCCGTCTCGGTGACGGTGCTCTGGCTCGCGCGCACGCGAGGCGGACTGCCGCTTTCGGCGTCTATCGCCGCGGGAATCAGCGCGGGGGCGATGTCGTCGGTCTGGCAGAATGCGACCGAGACGGAGGTCTACGCCGCGACGCTGGCGCTGGCCATCGCCACCGTGGCCGCGGCCGATCTCGCCGGGCGATCGGGGCCGCAAGAACGCCGTTGGTTGATCGTTGTCGTGTACCTGATAGCGCTTGCCGTGCCGCTGCACATGAGCGCACTGGTCGCCGCGCCGGTGGCGGTGTTCCTCGTCGGTCGGCGGGAAAACGAGCCATTCGCGTGGGGAAGGGCAGCGATCGTCCTCGGCGCGGCGATCGCCACCACCGGCGTCGGCCGCGCTTCGTTGCTCCTTGTCATCATTGGCATCGTCTTCGCCGCGGCGGGAATCTCCCGCGACGCGTCGTCAACCTCGGAACGAACGTGGACGACGTTCGCGATCGCTGGTGTCGCGCTGCTCGCCTTCTCGGCGCTGCTCATCCTGCCGGCGCGAGCGGCGCATGATCCATTGATCAATCAGGGGAATCCGCGAACTCTCGAGCAGCTCGCGTATGTGGTGGCGCGCAGACAATACGCCGTGCAGGGACTGTGGCCGCGCCAAGCGCCAGTCTGGCTTCAGCTCGCGAACTGGTTCGAGTACGCCGACTGGCAGTTCGCTCTTTCGCTCGGGCCGACGGTCATTCCCACCGTCACGCGTGTGCTCGCCACCATCGCATTCGCGGCCCTCGGCGTTGTCGGCTCGCGATGGCAGTACGCCGAGGATCGACGGAGTTGGAAAGCCGTCGCGCTGTTGTTTGCCTGCGGATCGCTCGGCGTGATCGTCTACCTCAATCTCAAGGCCGGCCGCTCGTTCGCCTGGAGCTTCATCCCCGAAGACGCGAGGCACGAAGCGAGGGATCGAGATTACTTCTTCGTCCTCGGCTTCTGGGCGTGGGGAATCTGGGCCGGGATCGGCGCCGTTGGATTGGCGCGTCGTCTCAAACTGCCGAACTGGATCGGCGTCGCCGCGGCGGCGCTTCCCGTCGCGCTGAATTGGTCGGCGGTGAATCGGCGCAGCGAACCGGAGGCGAGCATGCCCAGGGAGTTAGCCAGCGAGCTTCTCCAGCCGCTCCCCCCACGCACCGTGTTGTTCGTCGGCGGCGACAACGATACGTACCCGCTCTGGTACGCGCAGGTCGTCGAGGGCACCCGACGCGATGTCACCGTCGTCACTTTGCCCCTACTCGGCGCCGAATGGTACGT
>DATMHK010000323.1:0-13930 GCA_035554995.1 Gemmatimonadaceae bacterium | reverse complement strand
GCCCGGAATCACCTCGAGTGCCGTCGACAGCGACGTGATGCCACGCAAGCGAAGCTGCTCGCCGGTGATGACGTCGACGGTGGCCGGAGACTCATCGCGGCCAACGGGCACGCGCGTCGCCGTGATGACTATCGGCGCAACGCGCACCGTATCGGGCTGTTGAGCTGGGACGAAGCCGGCGAGAGCGGCGTTGGCCGCGACAACGAGCACGATGTTGAATCGAGAAGGCATTGGAGATTTCGAGTCGAGGATGGAAGGAGTCACGTCATCGTGATCGTTTGAGAACGACGGTCGGAGCGCCGTCGATCGGGTCGGCGGCGATGGAGACGGGCCACTGGTACACGCGTTCCAACACCTCCGCCTGCATCACGGCGGCCGGAGGCCCGTCGGCGACCACGCGTCCGTGGTCGAGCAGCACCATGTGCGTTGCGAACCGCGCGACGAGGTTCAGCTCGTGGCTCACGAGCAGAACCGTCTGGCCGGCGCGTGCCAGTCGCTCGAGGAGCTCGAACACGGCCATCTCGTGTCCGATGTCGAGGAACGTGGTCGGCTCGTCGAGCACGAGCACGTCGCCGCCCTGGGCCAGCGCACGGGCGAGCCGAACGCGCTGCCATTCGCCGCCGGACAACGTATCGATGCGCCGCGACGCCAATTCGTCGACGCCCGCCGTGCGCATCGCCTCGGCGATGGCGGATTCGTCTTCCGGCCCCGCCGCGCGCCATACGCCCAAGTGCGGGAAGCGACCCAGCGCGACGTAGTCGCTGACCAGCACGGGAAAGGTGAGATCCTCGCGCTGCGTCACCACGGCAACGCGCCGCGCGAACTCCGAACCCGATAGCTCGTCCAGCGGGTTCGAGCCGACGTTGATGCGGCCGCCGCGCAATGGCACCCGTCGGATCAAGGCTCGCACGATCGTGCTCTTGCCGCTGCCATTCGGCCCGACGACCGCCGTCATCGCACCGGGGGGCGTCGCGAACGAAATGCCCTCGAGCGCGTCGCTCTTCGCGCGCTGGTAGCGGACAGTCACGGCGTCGAAGGCGATCATGCGAGCCGTCGCAGCTTGGCGAGAAAGAACGGAACGCCGACGAGCGCGGTGACGGCGCCGAGGGGAAGTTCGGCGGGAGGCCGGAGGATGCGTCCGAGCAGATCGGCGCTCACCACCAGCGTCGCGCCAACGAGCGCGCTCGCCAGCAGCAGGGGCCGATGCCTGCGCAGGCCGAAAGCGCGCGCGATGTGCGGCACGACCAGACCGACAAATCCCACGAGTCCGGCGGCGGCGACGGTCGCGGCCGCGAGGAGAGACGCGACGAGAAACACGCGTCGAACCGCGGCATCCACCTCGAGCCCCAGACCCGCCGCGGCTTCTTCGCCGAGTGCGAGCACATCGATCTCGCGACCGAGCGCGACGAGCGCACCGCCCCCGACCAGGAGGTAGCCGAGCAACACGACAATTTGCGGCCAGGCGGCCTCGCTCACCGAACCCATCATCCACCAGAGCGCGTTACGGACCGTATTCGGCTCGGCATTGGCGAGCACCACCATGATGGCCGCGTTGGCGAACGCGCCGACGACGACGCCCGCCATCAGCAGCACCCGCGGATCGCCGCGCGCGCCGGCGGCGTGCGCCACGACGAACGCGGCGAGCACCGCGACGATGGCTCCGACAAACGCCGCGAACGGCAGCAGCGCGCCGGCGATGCCGGCCGCCTGCGCCAGGACGGCTCCTACCGCCGCGCCACCAGACACGCCGAGCAGATACGGCTCGGCGAGCGGATTCCGCATCGTCCCCTGGAGGGCCGCGCCGGACATGCCAAGCCCGACGCCGACGAGTGACGCCATGACGACGCGCGGCAGGCGGAGGGCGCGTACAATGTACGTCATTTGAGTGTCGCCTGTTCCGCGGACTGCATCCCAGATTGCTGATATGGGAACTGGAATTGTTCCGACGGCGATCGCGAGAAGCGAGACGCCGATCAGGGCGAGCGCAAGGAAGAGCCAACGCGCGGGCGACATCTCAGCGCACCGCGCCGGGATGAAGGAGATCGGCGAACGAACGCGCGGCCGCGCCGAGCGTGACCGACGGCCGTCCGACGATCGTCGTGTCGAATACGAGCACGTGACCGGCACGAACCGCGGGGACCGCCTGCCAACGCGGATCGGCGTGCACGTTGGCCGCGGTGATCGGGCTGGCAAGGATGTAGTCGGGATTGCGCCGGACAACATCTTCGACCGTCACGATGCCGGACGGTCCCGGCAGATCGCCATACACGTTGCGCCCGCCGGCGATGTCGACCAGTTCACTGAGGAAGCTCCCGCCGCCGATCGTAATGAGCGGGCGATCCCACGTGTGAAAGAACACCGTCGGGCGCGGCAGCGATCGTGTCGCCGCGCGCACGCGGTCGAGCGTGGCGCGCACCGAGTCGACGACAGCGTCGGCGCGCGCGCTGTCGCCCGTGAGGCGACCGATCAGCCGTGTGTCGCGCTCGAACTGCGCGATGCTGTCGATGCGTAGCGCCGCCGTCGCGATGCCCGCTTGTCGGAGTCGCTCGGCGGCGGGTCGGTTGTCCTGGCTGGCGTACAGCAGGACGAGGTCGGGTTTGACGCCGATGATCGCCTCGATGTTCGGACGCAATGCTGCGCCGAGGTTCGGGATGGCGAGCGCGGACTCCGGGAAGGCGTCGTACATCGACCGGCCAACGAGCCGCGACCCGGCGCCGATGGCGAAGAGCACCTCGGTCGTCGTCGGATTGAGCGACACGATGCGCCGCGGCGGCGCGGTGACGTTGAGGGACGCGCCGAAATCGTCGCGCAACGCGGCCGTGTCGCCGCGCTCCGCGCGCTGACACGCGCCGAGCAACAGCGCGCCCGCAAAAAGCGCGATGAAAGAAAAAACGGACATTCTGCCTGAGGAGAATGCCCGCGGTGCGAGACACGCCGACGATCGCGTCGGAATATCCACCAGTCCTCCCCCGAGGATCTGTGAAACAGTGGCGCGAACGAGAGTCGTCTCCTGGCTCCGGGCCGCGTCGCTCCCCTTCCCGGCCCGAGTTTGGCCAGTGGGATGATGAGCTTGCGTGGTAACGCCCGTTACAGTGGCGGGGCCGCACCGGTATCGCACCGGTTTCCGTGTCCCGCGTTCGCCTTCAGTTGTCGAAGCGAAGTCTAGGAGGCTCCTCGCTCATCGGCAAGCACGTGCGCGAGCTCCGATTTGAGCACGGCACGCCGCGCCTCGTAATCCGAGCGCGCGTCGTCGCTTGTATTCACCCGACTTTCATATGCTTCGTCCAGCTCCGCGATCTCGCGAACGAGGCGACGCGATCGCGGCTCGGTCCGTATCGCGGCGGCTGCGCCGGGCGCGCGGTGACGCGCCGCGAAAACGAGCGCGATGAGCATCGCCGCGACGAGCAACGCGCCAACACCGAAGTACACGCGGCCGCGGTTGACGCCGAGCGTGCGGGGTGGATCGACGCGCACGACCGCGCCGGGTCCGACGTCTTGCGCAAGAAAGCGACGAAAGGTGCGCCCTTCGGCGTTGACCGATGGCGTTTCCCGAAGTCCAGGCGCCTGCACCCGTGTGGTCGGTTCCTCGACGAGCACCTCGAGAATGCCCGTCGGCTTGTCAATGCGAATGTCGAGTGGGAACGCGGTCTGTGGCAGGTCGTACGTAAATGCCACCTGCCGAAAGCCGGGGCTCACGGGCGCGAACAAGCCGACGCTCGCGCCTCGTCGCGCCAACGCGCCGGGCGCAAGCTCGCTGCCGGTGTTGAGACGAAAGTTCGCGGCGACAGCGGGAATCGCCGTGCTCCAGACAGGATTCACCGTGTCGGGCGCGATTGCGGTCACCGTGCTGTCGTTCTCGAGATCGAAGACTTCGCCGATCGGACGTTGTCCACCGGCGGCAGCCGAACCGATGACCAAATGACGACCGCCGATGTGGAGTTGCACGGGCCCCGACGTGGTATCGAACACAACGAGCGCCGCATCGTCTCCCCGCACCACCGGACCGCGGAGCGGCGGCGTGTAATAGGCGACGCCTCCGTACGACGTCGAGACGAAATACACGGCGTCGGAATCGCCGGTGACGCGGTACTGGAAGCTGAACGCGCCGGCTGCCGTCGTTCGCACCGAATCGAGCGGCCCTGCCCTGTCATGGCCGACGCGATGGAGGATCACCCACTGATTCGCGACCGGCGCTTGACGCTCGCGCATCCCGCGAACGACGCGCCCGTCGACGCGGCGCGGAGGCTCCTGGCGGCCTGGCAGCTCGCTCACAACTTGAACTTACCGAAATCCTCCGGACGAAGCTGCTCGAGATAAATTTTCAGCTGCTCGGCGCTGAGCTCCGAGGACGTGTCGGGCGTCAGGTTGGGCGATGAGCCGTACGACTCGCTCTCGGATTCGTCCTCGTCTTCCGGGACCATGAGCAGCGACTCGGCGGCGAAGATCGGCGCCTCGAGCCGGAGCGCGATGGCGATCGCGTCGGACGGACGGGAGTCGACGCGAATCGAGTTACCGTCGCGCTCGAGCAGCAGCTCGCCGTAGTAGGTGTTGTTCTCGACGCGCGTGATCTGCACCCGCTTGAGCGTCGCGCCGAGGCCGGTGATGATCGCTTTGCACAGATCGTGGGTGAGCGGTCTCGCCCGTTTCATGTTGTGCATGTGCATGACGATCGATTCGGCTTCCGCCTGTCCGATCCAGATCGGCAGCAAGCGCGCGGCGCCCTTCTCCTGCAGAACGACGACGTACGTCTTCGTCCCCGGATCGATTCCCAATTTCGATACGACGACTTCAATCATCTCGACACCCATCGTCAGCGAATCGCACGCGCGAGCTTGGCCGCCCGGTCGGTCCGCTCCCAAGTGAATAACGTCATCGACGAGCGGCCATTGCCGACCTTCTTCGGTGTGCGGCCGAAATGCCCGTACGCCGTCGTCGCACTGTATATCGGCTTGCGCAAATCGAGCGCCGCAATGATACCGCGCGGCGTGAGATCGAACTCCTCGCGCACGGCGTCCATGATGCTCGATTCCGGAACGGTCGACGTTCCGAACGTGTCCACCATGACCGAGACCGGTTCCGCGACGCCGATCGCGTACGCGAGCTGTACCTCGCACCGCCGCGCCAGACCGGCCGCCACGATGTTCTTCGCCACCCAACGGGCCGCGTAGCACGCGCTCCGATCTACCTTGGACGGATCCTTTCCGCTGAACGCGCCGCCGCCGTGGCGGCCCATGCCGCCGTACGTGTCGACGATGATCTTGCGTCCGGTGAGACCTGCGTCGCCCTGCGGGCCGCCGATCACGAAGCGCCCGGTCGGATTGATGTGGTACTTCATCTTCTTGGTTCGAAGCGCTTCGGGAATCGTGGGCTCGATGATCTCTTCAATCACGGAGTTGCGAATCTTGCGCGCCGAGACATCGTCGGCATGCTGGGTCGAAACGACGACCGTGTCGACGGCCACGGGGCGCTTGTCCTCATACACCACAGTCACCTGAGCCTTCCCGTCCGGTCGAAGCCACTTCATCGCGCCGCTCTTCCGGCACTGCGCCAGCCGCTCGGTGATGCGGTGCGCGAGGAGGATCGGCATCGGCATCAGCTGGTCGGTCTCGTCGGTCGCGTAGCCGAACATCATGCCCTGGTCGCCCGCGCCGCCCGTGTCGACGCCCTGCGCGATATCGGGCGACTGGCGGTCGATCGTGCTGATCACCGCGCAGGTCTTGCTGTCGAACCCGAAGGCCGGGTCCGTGTATCCGATGCGTTCGATCGTCGAGCGCACGATGTCCGGGACGTGCACGTACGTCGACGTCGTGATCTCGCCGGCGACGCAGGCAAGCCCCGTCGTGACGAGCGTCTCGCACGCGACGCGCGCGGTCGGATCGTCGGCGAGAATCGCGTCGAGCACGGCATCGGAGATGGCATCCGCGACCTTGTCGGGATGCCCTTCGGTGACCGATTCGGAGGTGAAGAGATGGCGGTCGTACATGAGATCCCGGTTAGCCTCAACTAGAGGCTAGACCCGAGCTCTCCCGTGGGCAACCCATCGGCGAAGAGTGCTTCATCGACCATCACGCCGGCGAGTCGGCGCCGGAGCTCTTCGCCCGCCTCCGCGGCCGTTTTCTTTGCCGCCGCGGAATTGGCCGCTTCCTCGGCGACCTCGACGGAGATGCCGCGCACGATGCGCTTGACGAGAGGCACCGACCGCGGCGCGACGCTGAGCTGTCGCACGCCGAGTCCAATGAGCGCGAACGCCATGAGCGGCTGCGAGGCCATTTCGCCACAGACCGCGACGTCGATGCCGTGTTGCTTCGCCGTGAACACCGTTCGTCGGATCAACTTCAGCACCGCCGGATGCAAGGGCGTGAAGCGGCTCGCGAGATTGGCGTTGCCGCGGTCCACGGCCAGCGTGTACTGCACCAGGTCGTTCGTTCCGATGCTGAAGAAGGCGACATCGTTGACGAAGGTGTCGCACGCCACGGCCGCGGCGGGTGTCTCGATCATGACGCCCAGTGGGACGTCGCGCCGGAACGGCACGCCGCGTCGCTCGAGATCGGCGGCTGCCTTGTCGAGCAGCTTGCGGGCCGCGCGCACCTCGTCCACCGTCACGACGAGCGGCAGCATGATGTGCACGTTCCCGTGGACGGCCGCGCGGAGGAGCGCGCGCAGCTGCGTTCCGAAGATCTCCGGCTGGTCGAGGCACATGCGGATGGCGCGCCAACCGAGGAATGGATTCGGCTCGGTCGGAAATCCGCCGACGGGCAGCTTGTCTCCACCGATGTCGAAGGTGCGAATGACGACGGGTCGTCCGCCGAACGCTTCGACCACCCGCTTGTACGCGCGGTACTGCTCGTCCTCGTCGGGCATCGACGCGCGGCCGACGACGAGGAATTCGGTGCGCATCAACCCCACGCCCTCGGCGCCGCTCGTCGCCGCCAGATCGGCTTCCTCGGGCAGATCGACGTTGGCACGGAGCGTGATGCGCACATCGTCGGTCGTGACGGCGTCGAGGGCAGCGAGGTGCTTCAGCTCCTCCTCGGCGAGTGCTTCCTGCCGTGCGCGCTCCCGATAGGCGTCGATGTCGGTGTGCGACGGGTTGATCGCGAGAAGGCCCGTCGACCCGTCGAGGATCGCCGTCTCTCTCCCGTTCAGCTGCTGCGTCGCGGTGCGAAGGCCGACGATCGCGGGAAGCCCGAGCGAGCGGGCGAGAATCGCGACGTGCGACGTGCGCGTGCCGGTGTCGGTCGCGATCGCCGCGATCGCCGTGCGGTCCAACTGGACGGTGAGACTCGGCGTGAGATCGTGCGTGACGAGAATCGCGTTGGCGCCCTTCGGCAGGTCCACCGGATCGTGGTCCGGGAGGTCGAGCAGCAGCGTGAGGACACGAATCTCGACGTCCTTCAAGTCGCCGACGCGCTCGCGAAGCATCGGCTGGGGTGCGTGGGCGAAGCGCTGCGACCACTCGAACATCACGATCTCGAACGCCCGCTCGGCGCCGATATTCTGCCGAATCAATCCCTCGACGCCGGAGTGGAGATCCTGGTCGTCGAGAATGAAGCTTTGGGCGTCGAAGATCGCGGCTTCCTGCGGGCCCGCGGTGCGCTCGACACGATCGCGCAACTGCGCGAGCCGCTCTTTGGCCCGCGCGAAGGCGTCGTGCAGGCGCGCGATCTCGCCGGGAATAGCGTCGTCGGCGATGATGCGGTGATTGACCTCGGGAATCTCCCAACGCAGGAGATGCACGGGTCCGACCGCAATACCGGGCGACGCGGGAATGCCGACGAGCTTTCGATCCACTCAGCTTTCTCCGAACTTGTTGCTCACGAGGGTGGCCAACGCGTCGAGTGCTTGATCCGCATCGGGGCCTTCGGCGCGCAGAATGATCGAGGAGCCGTGTTCCGCCGCGAGCATCATTACCCCCATGATGCTCTTGCCGTTCACGTCGAGATCGTCCTTCACAATCGTAATCTCGCTTTGAAATTTCGCGGCGAGCTTCACGATCTCCGCGGCCGGTCTGGCGTGGAGACCATTTCGATTAGCGATCTGGACGGTGCGTTCGGGCATCAGGCGATCACCGAGATGAGGACGAAGGCGGCGAGGACGAACAGGGAGAGCCGCCACCCTTCGATGCGACCCTTGAGACGCACGATCAACAACGAACCGAGCGCGACCGCGACGAGGACAAATCCGAGCAAGTTCCTGCCCGGCCCGATGACGCGGCCGAGCGCGAGCGGAATGGCGATGCCTGTGGCAAGCGCCGCCAACCGGCCGATCTGTTGTGGACCTTGCCGCAACACGGGGTTGCCCAGCGCCGTGGCCACGCGCAAGCCGTGGGTCCAGCCTGTCCGCAGCCCCCAAATCCGCAACCCGAAATGGCCGAGGTTGTACGCCAACAGGAAAAATGCAACGACCGCCAAGGTGCTCGCGCCAGTACCGAACAAGGCGAGAGACGCCAATGAGCACAGGGGCAACCAACCCGCCCACACCAACCGGTCGCCGACGCTGCCGAGGGGCCCGCACAGCGCGGTTCGGAAGCGCTCGATTCGTTCTGGCGGTTCTCCGTCCAACTCGGCCCGCGCAAGCGCGCCGACGGCGATCGCCGCAAGATACGGATGCGCGTTGAAGTAATGCGCCTCGCGCGCCAGCGCCGACTTGAAGCGAGCGGAGTGTATCCCTTCAGGCAATAGCTGGAGCGCGGGCTCGACGCAGAATCCGATACCATTGCCAAGGAGACTTTCGTAGTTCCATGCGCCCTGAATCGCCAACATGCGAATGAAGATCGACAGCCGCGTACGGAAGGGCAGTTCGGGGATACGCACGGCGCGCGGAGCCGGCTGGGCGGCGGCACTCATCGCAAGAACAGGAAGAAGAGTCCCGCGACCAGGCCGCCGATGAAGAACCATCGCGCGCCGGCCGTCGAATGAAAGAGCTTCCAGGCCGCACCGCCCGCGACGCTCGCCGCGGTCGCGACGGCGATCGCGCGCGACACGCGCGCGTCCATCGTCCACGTGCGAATGCAGAATTCCGCCAGCGGCGCGAGCAGCGCGTAGGCGATCGCGGTGAGCGCGATGCCGCGCAGCAGATCGGCCGTCATGCCGACCAACTGCAGCGAGATGACGGCGCCGCGCGACCCCGCCTCGAGCGCCTCACGACGTTGGCCGGCCCAGACGGCGTTCGCTTGCCGCAGCTTGACCATCGTCCAGCCGCCGACCCATGTGGTGGCGAGGGCGGCGACGATGGCGCACGTCATCGCGCCGGCCGGATGCGAGGGATTCGACGAGAAGATCGCACCGCCGACCACCGATGCCGAGCCCCACTCGGGATATCGCGACGCTCCAAATGGCAGCGTCTCGAGCGCGATCAGCTCGAGCGTCGCTCCGATCAGCAGACCGCTCGCCGGCTGTCCGATGAGGATTCCCGTGATCGTCGCGGCCACAAGCGGGCGCGAGATCATCGCTTGTGGAAAGCTCACGACGTCGAGGCCCAGAACGCCGCCGAGCAGCGCGATCGGAAGGACGTCGAGTATCACAGCTCCGACCCCGCGAGCAGATCGGGCAGTGAGACGTCGCGTGCTCCTGGAAGGTCCTGGGCGCTGACTTTGACGCCGTTCGTCGCGAGCGCCCGTAGTTGCGACTCCTCGTCGGGCGAAAGAAAGACGTAACGGAGACGCTGCACCCGGCCCGGCTTGGAGTGAATGCCGCCGATGTTGACGTTGTGCACGACGCCGCCATCGACGAGGCGCTGCATCGTCGCGATGTCGCCGGTGAGCAGAATGCCGCGGCGCGACTCGGCCAGGTACTTCGGCATCGCGGCGATCGCGTCAGAGGCCGAATGAAAGTAGACGTCCATCTCCGGCGGCACGCCCATGCGATAGAGCTCTTGCTCCCAGTCGCTCGCCGCGACCGTGTCATCCACCAGCACGATGAAGCCGATGTCGAGCGGCTGCCCCCAACCGACGACGACCTGTCCGTGAATCAGCCGGTCATCGATGCGGAAGAGCTCCACGGTCACCGGCCCTCGCCTCCACCGGGTCCGCCCGTTGCGGCAACGCCGTGAACGACGATCGCCGCGCGGCCGCGTTCCGCCGCGTGTCGGGCAGCTTCGGGCGCCGGACGAGCCTCTGAAAAGACGAAGTCGAGCAGCGTCGGCAGATTCGCGCCGGCAACGAGGACGGCGTCGTCCATGCCGCGCAGGATCTTGCGCGACGCCATCGTGCAGCTGCCCGCTTGAAGATCCGTAAAGATGACGCGCACGCCATGCTCGATCATGCGCCGCCGAAGTAAATCCTCGATGTCCTCGACGCTCAGCTGATGCACGGCGACGGGAATCAGTTGTCCGCCGCGTCCCGTGATCTGCTGCACCGCGGACACGAGGCCGGCCGCGAACTCGCCGTGTCCGGCGACGATGGCCCGCGGCGCGCTCGTCGTGGTGGACGGACTGCTCTCGCTACTCATCGTCTTCCTGGAGATAGCGCGCCACGTCGTTTCGCCCGCGCATCTGCCGCATGAGCCGTTCGTTGAAACGTTCGGCGGGATCCACGCCGCTGTACTTCAACAGGTGATTCATCGCGATCACTTCGGCGATCACCGTGATGTTTTTGCCCGGGTTGAGCGGCACACGCACCATCGGTATGTCGACGTCGAGGATGCCCTTCGACTCGCCATCGAGACCGGTGCGGTCGACCGGCGCCTCGTGATCCCACTGCTCGAGCTGGACGACGACCTCGATGCGCTTCTGCTGGCGAACGGCGCGAACCCCGAAGATCCCCGGAATGTCGACGAGGCCGACACCGCGGATCTCCATGTGATGCCGCTGGAGCTCATGCCCACGGCCGATCAGCACGTCGCGCCCGCGACGGCGCACGATGACGAGATCGTCCGCCACCAGACGGTGGCCTCTCTCGACGAGGTCGAGCACGCACTCCGATTTGCCGATTCCACTTCGCCCAACAAAGAGCAGCCCGACACCGAAGACGTCGGCGAGCGAACCGTGGACGTTCGTGGTCGGCGCGAACTCTTCCTCGAGCCACGGCTTGAGCCGGTTGTAGAACTCGTTCGTCTTGAGCTGGGAGCGGATCAGCGCGACATCCGAGGCCGCCGCCAGATCGCAGAGATCGGGTCCAGGCTCCTGGCCCTTCGTGATGAACACGCACGGGATCGGGAACGAAAAGAATCTCTCGAGATTGCGCCGGCGCACGTCGGGCTCGAGCGACTTGAGATACGTGATCTCGGTCTCGCCCAGCACCTGGAGACGTTTCGCCGGAAAACGATCGACGTAACCCGCGAGCACGAGGCCGGGACTCGAGGCGTTCGGGTTCTCGATGAGTCGTTCCAGTCCGTGCGAGGGGGAGACTTGCTCCAACTCCAGCGTATCGCGCATCCGCTCGATCAGGCGGCCGACGGTGAGCTTGGACGTCATGCGCGGTTGTCCCTCCCGCCGGCCGCGTTCGCGATGACTCGCGACAGGTGCGCCTCGGTTTGGTCCGCGGCCCGCTCCCAGGTGAAGCTCTCGGCGAAGGCGCGCGCCTCCGCGCCGAGACGCTCGACCAGCTCGCGCGATTCGGCGACACGGCGCATGGCGCCGGCCATGGCGGGCACATCGCCGTGGGGCACGAGGAATCCCGTGTGGCCGTCGCGCACGGACTCGCGAATGCCCGGCGAGTTGGAGGCGACGACGGGCGTGGCGCAGGCGGCGGCTTCGAGATTGGTGATGCCCCAACCCTCCTTTGGCGACGCGAACAGCAGCGCCCACGAGCGGCGCAGCAGGGCGAGCTTATCCGACTCACTGATCCGCCCAAGAAACCGCACGCGGTCGCCGAGGTCAAGCGAGTGCGCGAGCTCCTCGAGCGCGGGACGGTAATCACCGGCGCCGGCGATCTCGAGTCGCGCATCGCGCCGCGCGAGCTCGGCGAAGGCCCGGATGACGAGGTGCACCCCTTTGTATTTCTTGAGCCGCCCGAGATAGGCAAACACCGGCGTCGGCGAGCGAGCCGCCGGATTGGGTGTATAGCCCACCGTGTCGATGCCCGGATAGATCACCGCGATCGACGCCCGTGGAATTCCGCGGTGCACCAGGTCGTCGGCGGTGCTTTCGCTGATCGCCTCGAACGGGACATGGCGATAGCTCCAGCCGAGCGGGCGCTCGGCGGTCCACACCGCGGCGGCGAGGGGAGCTGCCAGTTCCTGAAAGACGGTCGATCCGAACAAATGCGGTACGAGAGCGACCGTGGCCGGGGCGCCCCACCGTTGCGTGTACAGCGGCACCTTGTTGATATCTTCGACCAACACATTCGGCCAACCGTCGAGATGCCGGCGGTAATGTTTCCGCGCGTAGAAGGGGAAGGTGTGCCGCGTGCCGACGCGAAAGACCTCGATGTGGTCGAGCACTGTGTATGGCGGACAGTTTGGCCACCCACCGCAGAGCAACCGCACCGAATGGCCCTTCGCCGCGAGCCGGCCGAAGATCTCGTGCAAGTGAATCTCGGCGCCGCCGGCTTGAGGATTCTCTCGATCCTGCCAGTTCACGACGAGGATTTTCACTTACATGCGACCCATGCGGCGAGCGAGTGCGTCGAGCACGCCGTTGACGAATTTCGCGCTGCGTACCGAGCCATAGCGCTCGGCGAGGTGGACCGCTTCCTGAATGACCACGCGCGGCGGTGTCGTGGCTTGAAGCAGCTCGGCGCCGGCGAGCCGCAGAATGCAGCGGTCGACCACAGCGAGGCGCTCGAGACGCCAGTTCGTCGTGACCTCCGCGAGATCGGCGTCGATCTCGTCACGCCGTTGCGAGAGTAGGCGGATGAGCGGCCCGGCGACGCGGCGCTCGTCGGCGCTGACGGCGAGGTCGTCCCAGATCTGCGACGTCACCCGCTCGAGCGGCTCTTCGGCGCGCAGGTCCCACGCGTAGAGTCCCTGCAGCACGCGGGCCCGCGCGCGCGTCTCAACTCTCGTCCGCGGCATCCAATCGGTCGAACAGGTCCACCATCTCCAGCGCGGCGAGCGCGGCATCCCAGCCCTTGTTACCATGCGCCCCGCCGGCGCGCGCCTCGGCCTGTTCCTGATTGTCGCAGGTGAGGAGGCCAAAACCGATCGGCGTGTCGAACTCGGCGCTCGCTTGCGCGAGGCCGCGCGACGCCTCACCGGCGACGTAGTCGAAATGCGGCGTATCGCCGCGAATCACCGCGCCAACAGCGACGATGCCCTCGTAGCGCTCGGACGCGAGCAGCCGTCGCGCGGCGATCGGCAGCTCCCACGCGCCCGGCACCCAAACCGTGTCCACGTCATCGAGTGATACGCCGTGGCGGACGAGCGCGTCGAGCGCGCCGTCCATCAGACGTTCGACGATCGCTTGATTGAACCGGCTGGCGACGACGGCAAAGCGGCGGTGTTGGCCCGCTGGCGTCCCGACGAACTCCGCCATTTACGAGGCGAGCAGATGTCCGAGCTTGTCGCGCTTGGTGCGCAGATACTCCGCGTTCTCGTCGTGCGACGGTTGTTCGATCGCGACCCGATCGCCGAGCGTGATGCCGTACCCCTCGAGCCCGATCATCTTGCGCGGGTTGTTGGTGATCGGACGGATCGACTTCAGCCCGAGGTCTAATAGGATTTGAGCTCCAATGCCGTAGTTGCGTAAGTCCGGCTTGAAGCCGAGCTGCTCGTTCGCTTCGACGGTGTCGGCGCCTTTGTCCTGCAGCTCGTACGCCTTGAGCTTGTTGAGCAAACCGATGCCCCGCCCTTCCTGATCGAGATAGACGATCACACCGCGGCCTTCCTCGGCGATCATCTTCATCGCCGTGTCGAGCTGCCAGCCGCAGTCGCAGCGCATCGAGTGGAAGACGTCGCCGGTGAGGCATTTCGAGTGAATGCGGACGAGGATGTCCTCGCCGTCGCCGATATCGCCGTAGACGAGCGCCACGTGCTCGTGCACGTCGACGTCG
>DATMHK010000322.1:0-3329 GCA_035554995.1 Gemmatimonadaceae bacterium | reverse complement strand
GAGAGGACGTACTGCGTCGTGGGGCTCGTCTTCCGCTCGAGCGAGGCGGTGACGACCCGAGCAGGGTCGTCGACGTGGGCCGGAGGCCGTAGCAGGAGCTGGTCGATCGCGCCGAACATGGTGGCGTTGGCACCGATGCCGAGGCCGAGCGTCGCGATCACCGCGAGCGCAAAGCCCGGTGCGCGGCGGATCTGGCGAAACGTGTAACCAAGATCCTGTCGCAGCGCGTCGATTCGTTCAGTCAGCTCCATGCGGGTCTCCCTCGTTGTGGCGAGCGATCCAAGCAGCGCGCGCGTGTCGTCGACGGGTCCAAATCGTTCATGCGCGACGCGCGTCGCTTCGTCGCGCGACAGCCCGCGCTCCATGAGTTGCGCGACGCGGAGCTCGAGGTGCAGCGCGATCTCGCGGTCCACGTCCGACTGCACGACGTCGGGCCGCCTGAGTTGGTGATGGAACGCGCGCCGGCGCATATGTCACCGCCGCGGCTTGAGCGGGGCGGTGAGGAGGCCGGTCACCGTATCTGCGTAATGGACCCAGCGCTGCGTTTCCTCACGCAGATGGGCGGAGCCGGCGGCGGTCAGCCGATAGTAGCGCGCGCGGCGGTTGTTCTCCGTCGTGCCCCACTCGGCACGCAAGAGCTTCCGCCGTTCCATTCGGTACAAGGCCTGGTACACGGCCGCGTCGGTGAGATCGAGCGACTGGTCGGTGGTCCGATCGATCCACTCGACGATCTCGAAGCCGTGCATCGGGCCCCACGCCAAGGCGCGCAGCACGATGACGTCCAACGTGCCTTTGGTGACCGGCGATCTCGCCGCCACTGTCGCTCCAATAAAGACGTTCGATAAAGACTCTTTATGGAGAGGTGACTTGTCAATGGCGGCCATCCAACGGATCGGGTAAAGATCTGGTAAGGCGCTTGGCTGAGATCCTTCTCCGCCCGTCGAGCGGCGTCGTCTACTCGGCGCGCAACGCGGATAGCGGGTCTACCATCATTGCCCGCCGCGCCGGTACACTGATTGCCGCCACCGAGACCAATACCATCGCTCCGCCCGCGAAGGCGAACACGGTCACATCCGCCGCGCCGACGCCATACAGCATCGACGCGACGAGCTTCGCCGTCACCGCGGCGAACGCGAACCCGATGAACAATCCACCGACGAGCAGCCAACCCGCTTGACGCGCCACGACCTTCAGGACGTCACCCCACTGGGCGCCGAGCGCGATGCGGACGCCAATCTCTTTCGTGCGTTGGGAGATCGCGTATGAGATCACGCCGTACAGTCCAATGGCGGCGAGAATCGAAGAAATGACCGCGAGCACGCCGAGCAGCTGCGTAGCTGCCTGGTGGCTCTGCATCGGCGCATCGACGTACGTTGCGAGCTTCATGGCGTTGTAAACCGGCACCGTCGGATCGACGCTCCGTACGACCGCCCCGATCGAGCCGACGACGTGTTCCACTGCGCCGCTCGAGCGAACGAGGAAGGTGTAGCCCATCTCCGGCCGATACACTTGACGGACGGGAACGTAGAAGTACGGCGTCGGGGTTTCGGTCAGGCGGAAGGTTTTGCTGTCCTTGACGACGCCCACGATCGTGAACCACTTGCCCCAGCCACGCACACGCACGCCGAGCGTCGCGCGGCCGCTGAGATATTGCTTGACGAATGTCTCGTTGACGATCATCGCGCGCGCGTGGGCGGAATCGTCGCCAAGCGTGAAATCTCGCCCCGCGACGAGCGGAATGCCGAGCACCTTGAAGTAGTCCGGGCCGATCGCGGCACGATACAGCTTCATATTCTCGCCCGGCTCCGGCGTGTACCCTTCGACCGATAGGTCTTCCCAGGATCCGGAGCCGAGGCTCAGTGGCACGTAATCCGCGTAGCTCACCGTGGAGACGCCGGGCTGCTGGCGAATCCGATCGGCAACCTCGTTCAAGAAGCCTTCAGCACGTGCCGAGTCGTAGCCGGCGAGCGTCACGCTGACCGAAGACATTGCGACGTTCTGCGTATCGAAGCCCGGTGCGACGCTTCGCGAGTGTCGGAAGCTTTCGTAGAACAACCCCGCTCCCACGAGCGAGACGATCGCCAACGCCATCTCAGTCGTCACGAGAATTCCGCGCGCACGCGTGGCGAAGGTTCCACCGATCGCGCCTCGCCCGCCGCGCAGCTCCTCGACGAACGATTCCCGCGAGCCATAAACCGCTGGGGCGATGCCGGCGAGCAGCGTTACGGCGGCAACGAGAAAAAGTGTCAGCGCGAGCACGCCACCGTCTACGTGCGGCGAGATCAAATTCGGAGAGGCGAAGGTTGGTACGAGCCAGCTCAGTGAGCGGGCGAGCCAGATGGTGGCGACCAGCCCCAACGCCGCGCCGGCGATGGCGACGATCGACGCCTCCGTAAGCAGTTGTCGAAGCAGGCGGCTGCGCGAGGCGCCGAGGGTGATGCGGAGGGCGAGCTCCCGCCGTCGTTCCATCGCCTGGGAAAGCAAGAGATTGGCCGCGTTCGCGCAGACAATGAGCATCACGAGCGCGCAGGCGGCAAGCAGCAACAACAGCGGCGCGCGCAGGCCGTCCTGAATGCCCCAGTGCGATTGCCAGATCGGAAGCAGCTGCGCGCCCATGCCTCTGCTGACATCGGCGTTCGCCGTCATCATCAGATTGCCGAACGACTTCACCTCCGCGGCCGCCGCGGCCGGCGTCACGCGAGGGGCGAGGCGCGCGAGCACGCGGAACGTGCGCGTGCCGCGGTCGCGCAGCCACCAACCCCCAGTCGGCACGATTTGCCGGAGCATCGCCGCGGGGACCCACAGCTCGGCGCGCTCGCCGGGCATCGAACCGCGAAAGGCCGGCGGCGTGATGCCGATGACGGTGAAGGGAAAGCGATTGATCTGTACGACGCTCCCGATCACCGCGGGATCGCCCTGCCATCGTGCCTGCCAGAGATCGTACGAGATCACCGCCGTCGGCTGTGCCCCCTCGACGTCTTCCATGTTTGCGGCAAAGAAACTGCCGAGCGCCGGACGGACACCCAGCACGTCGAAAAAGTTCGCCGACACAAGCTCGGCGCGGCGACGGTCCGTATGTGCGTCGTCGCCGATGCCGAGCCGCATCGGGAAAGTGGCGGCGAGCCCGTCGAACGAACGCAGGTATTTTCGGAAATCGCGGTAGTCGAGCCACGACGTGCCGAGCGGGCTGCCCGACGCCGACGTCGTCTCGAGCGCCATGACGCGACGCGGCTCGGCGGCGCCGGGCAACTCGTCGATGAGAATGCTGCGCGTCCAACTGAACACAGTCGTCGTCGCGGCGATGCCGATCGCCAGTGTGACGATCAGGA
>DATMHK010000321.1:0-18579 GCA_035554995.1 Gemmatimonadaceae bacterium | reverse complement strand
GCAGACCGGGCAGGCGCGCGGGAAAACGAGATCTATCAAAGCGGCTGCACCGGCGTGCAGCCGCGGCGTCAGCCAGAGTCGCCGCGCGCGGCTTGCCACATCGCCGAATGATCCGGCGCTACGCCGAACCATCGCTCGAATGCGAACGCTGCCTGATAGACGAGCATGTTGAGCCCATCCATTGCGCGCATCCCGCGCGTGCGAAGCTCGCGGACAAAGGCCGTACCACCACGACGATACACGAGGTCAAGGACCGCAGCGCTCGGCGCGAGAAGTCCGACGTCGATGGGAAAGTCATCGTTCACCAAACCGACCGACGTGGCATTGACGACAAGATCGGCGCCGGCGACGACACCAACGTCATCGACCGATTGCACAGTGGGCCCGAATCGCTCGCACAGGAGGCGCGCACGTTCCGCCGTGCGATTGTAGACGTGCACGACGGAACCGGGCCACGCTTCCGCAGCAGCGAGGACCGCCGCGGCGGCGCCGCCCGCGCCAAGAACGCCGACAGTCAGCTCACGTCGCGGTTCGTCCAGGCCGAGCAGCGCGCCGACCGCTGCCTCAAATCCCGGCACATCCGTGTTGTCTCCGCACAATTCCCCGTCGGCCTCGACCCACCACGTATTCACGGCACCTACTCGTCGGGCGAGCGGCGACAGGTCGTCGCACGCATCGTACATCCGCTCCTTGAAGGGCACCGTCACGTTACCGCCGACGTGCGGCTGGCGGAGGCGCGCCAGCGTCACCTCGAACGCGTCGGGCTCGATATCGACCGCCTCGTAGCGCCCCGCAATTCCCGCTGCCTCCAGGGCGGCGTTCTGAATGCGCGGGGAGAGCGAATGAGCGACCGGATGGCCGAGCAGCAGCAAACGCTTTGGGCCTTTCAGGGGGGGCCGACGCCTACGCCATGCTTCCGAGTCCGACGAACCGCTCACTGGGCGCCCGTGCTTCGCTCCGCGGTAATTCGGTCGAGAACGCGGCGAATCTCTTCCTCGAGCTCGTCCGCGGTCGCGCGGTAGACATCGAGCTCGGCACCGATCGGGTCGCTGATCGGCCGTGACGAGGCGCCGTGCGACGCGTAGTCGCTCAGCAAGTACGACCGCCCCGCTCCACCGAGCGCTTCGATCCGCTCGAGGTGGTGCGGTCCCATGGCGAGGATGAGATCCGCCTGCCGGACGAGATCGCGATTCAGCGTCTGCGCCCGATGGCCGCCGAGGTCCATGTTGCGCTCCAGGCCGACGAGGAGCGAACCGTCGCTGGCCGGCGCTCCGTCGTGCGCGCTGGTGCCGGCGCTCATTGCTTCCACGTCGGTGAGTCCGCGCTCGATCGCGATCTTCCGCGCGATCGCCTCCGACAGCGGGCTTCGACACGTGTTCCCGGTACAGACGAACAGAATTCTCATGCGCTCACGCATCTCCGATCAATGTCGGTACGCTCTCCCGCAACGTGGCCGCCGCGATCGCCCCCGGCCGTATCACCCGAGGGTGACGCCCGGTGCAGTCGACGACTGTCGACGGCTTGGACGGCGTCAGCGCGCCCCCATCGAGAACACGCAGCACTCCCCGCGCAACGGCGCCGCCCCACTGCGACAGAATCTCGGCGGCGCGCGTGGCGGGCGGAACCCCCGGCCGGTTCGCGCTCGTCGAGGTCAAGGCGTCGCCGTGCGCGCGTATCAACCGAGCGACGGCGGGATGACTGGTCCAACGCACCGCTACTCCGCCCTCCGGACCGCGTAGCCGGTCGGGAACACGGTGCTCGCCGCCCGGGAGAACGAGCGTCAACGGTCCTGGCCAGTGACGGGCGATGAACTGCGCGGCGTAGCTCGGCAAGCGCAGATCCAGCCGTTCGATCATGTCCGGGCCCGCGATGAGGAGCAGAAATGGTTTGCCCGGCGGGCGCCGCTTGAGGCGCACGAGGGCGTCCACCGAATCGCGGTCGATGCCTCCGCCGAATCCGTACACCGTTTCCGTCGGATAGGCGAGGACGCGACGGGAGGCAATCTGCTCGAGCGCCGGCCGAATCGCCGCCTCCACTTCCTCGGCCGACCAGAATGGAATCGAGAGGACGTCGGTCCTCATTCGGAAACTCTGAACAGCGCCTCGGCGCGTGCGAAATCCTCATCGTCGGTGATCTTGAGCGCGCGCTCGTTCCCGCGCACGACGACCACGGGAATGCCGAGGCGCTCACAAAGCGCGGCGTCGTCGGTCGCCGAGAGTTTCTCCGATCGCGCCCGTCGATGCGCGGTCACGATCGTCTCCCGCGGAAAGCCTTGCGGGGTCTGCGCGCGCCACAGCCGCTCCCGTTCGACGGTGCGCACAATGCGTCCGTCGCCGTCGACCTCCTTGAGCGTGTCGACCACCGGTAGCGCGGCGATCGCCGGGCGGCCGGCGCGGACCTCGGCGACCACCCGGTCGATCGTAGAATTGTCGACGAGTGGGCGGGCCGCGTCATGCACGAGAACGACCTCGGCGGCGTCGGGGAGATCTTCCAGCCCGTTCCAGACCGATTCGCTTCGCGACGCGCCGCCCGGCGCGATCATCAGGCGATCGACGTCGCATTGAAAGATCCACGGCGGCGGATCGGCGACGTGGCTGTCGGGCAACACGACAACGACGCCGACGACGTCCGGCCGCGCCATGAAGGTCTGGAGGCTGTGGAGCAGGACCGGCTTCCCCGCTACCCAGCGAAACTGTTTGAGCTCACGACCACCTGTGCGCGTGCTGCTTCCGCCGGCCACGATCACGACACCGACGTCGCGCGCCTGGTTCACGCGAACAACCGCTTTAAGAGATCCTGGATCGTTCGCACGCCGACGACGTCGACGTCGCGTAGGCCGCGCCGCGGCACACCACGCTCGGCGACGAACACCTGGCGCATCCCCATGTTCGTTGCTTCGGCGACGCGTCGCTCGACCTGCGATACCGGACGGACCTCACCACCCAGGCCGACCTCACCGATGAACACGGCGTCGGCTGGTAGCGCGCGATCGTAGACACTGGACGCGAGCGCCGCGGCAACGGCGAGATCGCCCGCCGGTTCCTGCAGTCGCACGCCGCCGACGACGTTGAGAAAGACGTCGAGCTGCGAGAAGGCGAGGCCGGCGCGTTTGTCGAGCACGGCGAGCAGGAGCGCGAGTCGTCTCCCGTCGAAACCGGTCGCGACGCGCTGTGGTGTTCCGAACCCCGCTTTCGCGGCGAGCGCCTGAATCTCCACCAGAATCGGCCGTGTTCCTTCCATCAGCGCGGTGACGGCGCTGCCTGACGCGTGGCTCGCGCGATCGCCCATAAACAGCTCCGATGGATTGGCGACGGGTTCGAGCCCGCTTTCCGACATGCGAAAGACGCCGATCTCGTCGACGCTGCCGAAGCGATTCTTCGTCGCGCGAAGGAGCCGGTGATCGAGCGTGCTCTCGCCCTCGAAGTACAGCACCGTGTCGACGATGTGCTCGAGAGTCTTCGGACCGGCGATCCCGCCTCCCTTCGTCACATGGCCGACGACGAACACGGTGGTGCCGCTCTCCTTCGCATAGCGCATGAGACGCGCGGCGCACTCGCGCACCTGCCCCACGTTGCCAGGCGCGCCCTCGAGGTCGGCCGTGAACACGGTCTGAATCGAGTCCACCATGAGAACGGAGGGTGACGCAGCCGCCGACGTCGCGAGGACGGTCTCGAGATTGGTCTCACTCAAGAGCGAGACGGCATCGGCGCCGCCGCCGAGCCGATCGGCGCGCAGTTTTACCTGGAGCGCGGACTCTTCGCCGGACGCATACAGCACCGACTGGTCGTTTCCTTCGAGCTTCGCCGCGATCTGCAAAAGCAGCGTGGATTTGCCGATCCCCGGCTCGCCGCCGATCAGGATCATCGAGCCCGGAACGATGCCGCCGCCCAGGACAAAATCAAATTCGTCGAGGCCCGTCTTCCATCGTTTGGCCTCGGAGCCGTTGACCTCGCGCAGCCGCGGTGTGGCGGCGACGCTACCGCCCTCGGCGAGTGATCGTGCTCCGGCGATCCGCCGCGACGATCCACCGCTTACCGCGACCTTGGACGCAACGATCTCCTCGACGAGCGTGTTCCACTCGCCGCACGTCTCACATCGACCTTGCCAGCGTGGATACTCGGCGCCGCATTCGGTGCAGCGATAGACGGTCTTCGTCTTCGGCATAATGAAAGTTACTCGTGAGTCGGGGTGCTCACGAATGGGCGTCGCGGGCGAGTTCCGAGTCACCGTCCGATTGCTCGACGGTGCGAATTCTCGCGCCGTGATTGGGCTCTCTATCGGGACGCTCTGCTGAACTACCTGACGCAGGGGCGCGGAGAGCGCACGGGCGCAGAGGAGCGCCGAAGGCGCTCAACACACCTCGCACCACGAGCCCGGACGAACTCTTCTTTGGAACTGCGTTCGGGACACTAACGCGAGGCGTCCCGAGCGTCGTTCAAAAGATATTT
Source organism: Gemmatimonadaceae bacterium (assembly GCA_035554995.1). GTDB lineage: Bacteria > Gemmatimonadota > Gemmatimonadetes > Gemmatimonadales > Gemmatimonadaceae > JAQBQB01. Next base: position 14,131 of record DATMHK010000321.1, on the reverse strand, counting down.
CGGCTCGCGGCGCGCGGAGCCGAGACCGCGAAACGGAGCTCCTCTGCGCCTCTGCGCCCTCTGCGCCTCTGCGTCAAGTAGTTCAGCAGAGCGTCCCGATAGAGAGCCCCAGCCCAGCCACAACCGCGAAGAACGATCACCCTCGCTGTGTGTAACTCTCGAATCGCGTGTACTGCTTGTGGAAGAACAGATTCACCAGCCCCGTCGGTCCGTTACGCTGTTTGCCGACGATCACCTCGGCCTTCCCCTCGAGCGAATTCCCGTCCTTGTCCGTCGGCCCGTCGTAGAACTCCTGACGGTAGAGGAACATGATGAGATCCGCGTCCTGCTCGATGGCACCGGACTCGCGGAGGTCGGAGAGCTGTGGACGCTTGTTGTCGCCGGTGCGTTGCTCGGGTGCGCGTGAGAGCTGCGACAGCGCGACCACCGGCACGGCCAGCTCCTTGGCGAGCGCCTTCAGTCCACGCGAGATCTGACTGACCTCCTGCTGGCGGCTCTCGGAGTTGGCGGGACCTTGCATCAGCTGCAAGTAGTCCACGATCACCATGCCGACGCCTGCTTCGGCGCGCAGACGACGCGCCTTCGAGCGCATCTCGAGCAGCGTGATGCCGGGCGTGTCGTCGATCCAGACGGGTGCCGAGGCGAGGATCCCGGCGGCGCGGGCGAGCCGGGGGAAGTCGTCGTCGCGCAGCATACCCTTGCGCAGCCGCTGCGCGTCGACGCGAGCTTCCGACGTCAGCATTCGCTGGACGAGCGATTCTTTGCTCATTTCCAGCGAGAAGAACGCGATGGGCGTGTTGTGCTCGATCGCCGCGTGCTGCGCGATATTCAGCGTGAACGCCGTCTTTCCCATCGACGGTCGCGCCGCGACGATGATCAGGTCCGACGGCTGGAAGCCCGACGTCATTTCGTCGAGATCCTTGAAGCCGGTCGCCACGCCGGTGACCGTGCTGCCCTTCCCCTGCAGCGCTTCGATGCGCTCCATCGTCGGCCAGATCAGTTCCTTGACGCGTGTGAAGCCGTCCTTGGTCTGTTCCTGGCTGACCTGGAAGATCCGCGATTCGGCGTCGTCGAGCAGCTCGCGCGCCGTGACCTTTCCCTCGAAGGCCTCGGCAACGATCGTCGTCGAGACCTCGATGAGTCGCCGCAGGATCGCCTTCTCGCGAACGATCTGCGCGTGGTACTCGATGTTCGCGGCCGTCGGCACCGCGTCGACGAGGAAACCGATGTACTCCTTGCCGCCCGACGCATCGAGCTCGCCGCGGCGCCCGAGCTCCTCCGAGAGCGTCAGCGGATCGACGACCGCGCCTCGCTCGGCGATCGCCACCATCGCGCGGAAAATCCGGCGATGGCGCTCCGCGTAGAAACTGCCGTCGTCTACATACTCGACCGCGCGGAGGACCGCGTCCTGGTCGATGAGCATCGCCGACAACACCGCTTGTTCGGCGTCCTCCGAATACGGAGGCCGCCGATCGCGGTACGGATCACGCGCCGGTAGATGGGGGTGAGGCGCTATCGAGTATTCGACGGGCGAGCTGGACATCTTCCCAAGTCGGGCGTTTCCAACCGGGGTTCCGGAGAAGCGCGGCGGGGTGATACGTCACTACGAGAGGCACACCGTAATACCGGTGCACCTGCCCGCGCAACTTGCCGATCGACAGCTTCGTGTCCAGTAGCGTTTGCGCCGCAAATGTGCCGAGCGCCAGAATCACTTTCGGTCGGATCAGGTCGATCTGGCGAATGAGATACGGGCTGCATGCCGTGACCTCTTCCGGCCGCGGATTCCGGTTACCCGGCGGACGGTGCTTGAGGACGTTGCAGATGAATACGTCTTCGCGCTTGAGATCGATCGCCCCGAGAATTTTCGTGAGCAGCTGGCCGGCCGCGCCGACGAATGGTCGTCCGGTCTCGTCTTCCGTGGCGCCCGGAGCCTCGCCGACGCACATGAAGCCGGCGTTGGGGTTTCCTTCGCCGGGCACGGGGTTCGTGGCCGTCGAGTAGAGCGGGCAGCGCGTACACGACGCGACGTGCGCGGCGATCTTGTCGATCGAATCGAGCAGCGCCATCGGACCGCTGAACAACTCGACACTCGGAGTTCCAACGGTTAGCCCCGAAGGTGTGGCATCGGCCGGCGGCTCAAGCGCCGCGGCCTTCGTCGGTTTTGCGGCCATGAGATCATCCGGTGCGGCTCCCGCCGCGCGCAGCGCCTCGCGCCAGTCGGCCGAGGCGCCGACCGGAGCCTCGCGCTCGATCGTCGGCGACAGGGACGACGATTCCTGTCTTTCGGCTCTTCGCGCCGACGTCGCGGAGGCTGCGCCGACGATGCGTAACGCTTCGTCGACCGTGAGTCCGTCGAGCACGAGCTCTGTTTCACCCATGTCACGCCGCTGCTCGAGGTAGCGCTTGAGCTGTTCCCTAGCGTCCACGCAACAATACCTCCACGCGATCGAGGATCGCGTCGGCGACGTCAGGCTTGCTCATGAGTGGTAAACGCTCCTCGCTGCCGTCGCGCGCGATGATGCTCACGCGGTTCGTATCCACGCCGAATCCGGCGCCCGCTTCCGTGGCGTCGTTGACGACGATGAAGTCCAGCTCTTTCGACGCGAGCTTCACACGCGCACGCGCGACGACGTCATCCGTCTCGAGCGCGAAGCCGATGATGACCGAGCCATTCGATCGCGCCGATTTGGTCGTCGCGAGGATATCGGGCGTCGCGCTCAGAGCGATCGCGTCAGGCGCCTTGTCCTTCTTGATCTTCGAGGTGGCTTGCGACGACGGCCGGAAATCAGCCGGTGCGGCGGCCATCACCAGAACGTCGGTCCGCGGCAGGCGACTGCCGACGGCATCCGCCATGTCTTGCGTCGACTCGACGCGGTGCACATCGACGCCGATCGGCGCGCTCACGCTGAGTGGTCCAGCAACGAGATCAACCGTGGCCCCGCGACGCCACGCCGCCGCGGCAAGCGCGACGCCCATCTTGCCGCTGCTGTGATTGGAGATGAAGCGCACCGGGTCGATCGGTTCGCGCGTCGGACCGGCCGTGACGAGCACGTGCTTCCCGGCGAGTGCCCCGCTCTTTTCGAGGAGACGTCCCGCGTGCGCGAAAATGGTCTCGGGTTCGGGCATTCGCCCCGGTCCACTGCCCTCGCCGGCGGCGAGCGTGCCCTCGTCCGGCGGAAGCAACGTGTAGCCGATCTCGCGCAGATGGTCGGCGTTTCGGCGAGTCTGTGGATGCGCCCACATGTGGTCGTTCATCGCCGGAACGAGTAGGACGGGACATGCGGCCGCGAGAAGGCACGCGGTAAGGAGGTCACCCGCCTGACCTGTCGCGGCGCGAGCCATGAAGTCCGCGGTCGCCGGCGCGATGACGAAGACGTCGGCCTCACGCGCGAGCTTGATGTGGTCGAGTGCGCGTCCGGGATCGAAGAGACCCGTGTGGACCGGACGGCCGGTGAGTGCTTCGAACGTGACCGGCCCCACGAACTCGGTCGCGGCGGGCGTCATCACCACGTCGACCTGCGCGCCTGCTTTCGTGAGCAGTCGCGCGAGCCACGCCGCTTTGTAACTCGCGATGCCGCCGGAAATGCCGAGCAGCACGCGACGATTCGCGTACGGCCGCATACTGGCTACCGCCTCTCAGGGGGGAGGGTGAGCGGCGCAGCCGGCGGCAACGGAGCGTTTACTCCGCGCGTCGGCGCGGAACGACGTGATATTCGATTTCGCCCTTCGCCAGCTCTTCCAACGCGCGCGTCGTGAGCTTCTTCTCGCGCGACGACGAGCGGTCGCGCGGGAACTCGTTCAACACGCGCGCGTACTTCGCGGCGACGAGAACTCCGAGGTACTTGTTGGCGGCGTGGTTGGCGATTTCGCCGGGCGTGAAAACTCGCATGTATCAGCTCGATGAATGAGAATCGATTTCAGCTTGCAGACGATGGATGAGCGCTTCGACCTGAAGCCGTAAGCCGAGCACCCGCTCGCGGCTAACGACCTCGGCATCGACGATTGACCCGACACGGCGAACCGCGTCGTCCAAATCGTCGTTCACGACCACGTACTCGTACTCTTCAACCGCCTGAAGCTCGTGCAGAGCGGAATTTAACCGGGCCACAAGCTGTTGGGGGGATTCAGTTTTCCGGTGCTTGAGACGCTCCAGGAGGACTTCCGCGGACGGGGGGAGGACGAAAATCGTCACCGCGTCCGGAAAGGCCTCCCGCATCTGCCGGGCTCCCTGCACGTCGATGTCCATCACGACGTGCCGCCCGCCCGCCAGAACCTTGGCGATTTCCTCTTTGAGCGTCCCGTAGAGATTGCCATGCACCTCCGCCGACTCGGCGAAGTCGCCGGCGGCCCGTCTGCCGGAGAATTGCTCGCGCGTGAGGAAGTGATAGTCGACACCGTCGCGCTCCCCCGGACGAGGCTGACGCGTCGTGCAGGACACCGAGTAGCCGACGTCGTTCCGCCGATCGAGCAGGTGTCTCGCGATAGTGGTCTTGCCGCCGCCGCTTGGCGCCGACAGGATGATCGGAAACGGATTGCCCGGTACCTGTGTGCTCACTCGAGGTTTTCCACCTGCTCGCGGATGCGCTCGAGCTCCTCCTTGATCAGGATGACGTCACGCACGATCGCTGCGTCGTTCGCTTTGCTCCCCGTCGTATTCGCCTCGCGAAGGAGCTCTTGCAACAAAAAGCCGAGGCGCTTTCCCACGCCGTCCGCCGGCGGTGACGACAGCGTCGACGCGACGGCGCCGAGGTGGGCGTGGAAGCGGCTGATCTCCTCGGAGACGTCGAGACGGTCGGCGAGGATTGCTACTTCCTGGGCGAGGCGCTGATCGTCGACCGTGACGCCGGTCGCTATCTCCTGCACGGCGGTGCGAAGTCGATCGCGCTGCTCGACGAGCCGCTGGGGCGCCCGCTCGGAGATTCGCTCCACAGCCTCCGCGATGATGGCGAGACGTGCCTCGATGTACTTCGCGAGCTTCGCACCTTCGGCGAGCCGCATGCGGTCCAGCCCATCAACCGCGCGACCCACGATCGCCACGAACTCTTCGGCCGTGCCTGACGCCTCTTCCGCCTCGCTCGCGATGACGTCCGGCAGGCGGAGAATGGTCGCCGCGTCGATCGGCGAGGCGAGCCCGAATCGTTCCTGCAGCTCCCGTATCTGCTCGACGTACCGGCCGAAGCGGTCCGCGTCGATGCGCGCTTCGTTCGCGCTGTGTCGTTCGACGCGCGCCGTGAGCGTGACGTGTCCGCGGGTGACGCCGCGGCGCAGCGCTTCGCGGACCTCGGCTTCCCATCGGCTCAGCTCGTTCGGGAGCTTGATGGACGGGTTGAAGAAACGATGATTGACCGCGCGGATCTCCACGGAGACCCGCGTCGGCCCAACGGTCCCGTCGGCGGCGCCGAACCCCGTCATGCTCTTTATCATATTGCGCGAGCCAACCTACGGAGTGACAAGGAGATTTGTCAATTGGAGAAGAACCAGCGCACTCCGTAAAAGTTCGTCTGCCGCGGCATCGCGAACCCGGGGAATTGCTGGTACCGCTCGCCGAGGACGTTCCGGAATTGCCACGTGAGCGTCGCGCTCAGGATCCGGATTTCGAGCAACGTCGAGATCGTGCGGTACCCGACCGTCTTCGACACGGCGGTCGTGCTCTCCTCCGACGGAAAAAACTCGGCCGAGCGGTACTCATGAGTGACACCCGCGTTGAGGCCGAAATCACCCGTGGGGAATCGCTTGAGAAGGTTCGTCCGCACGAACAACTCGCTGCGCGTCTCGTAGCGAGGGCGATAGAGGCCCGCGGTATCGTTCCAGCGGACTGCCCACACGTCGGCCTCAATAAAGCGCCACAGGTGCCCGCGAATCGCGGCGGTGAATCCGGTTGCCGGCTTGTCGTGCGCCAGCGGAAGCGTCGTGTCGAAGAAGATTCTTGGATGTCCGATGAGCGCGCTGTCGCGCCTCACGACGCCGCCGAGAAACCACAACCCGTGCACGCGTAGCCCTGCCTCGCCGCGCAGCCAATTGACGTTCGACGTCTGGTGATCGGAAAACAGCTGCGATGTGCGACCCGCGCCGCCGAGGACGGAGACGAATGACAGAGGAGTGAGTCGCGCCGTAACCTCGACGCGACTGGTCGAATCGAAGCCGCGTCCTTCCGCGGCGCCGATCACGCTCAGCAGGTTGGTTTGGTACACGACCCGCCCGCCCGGCGCGAAGGTCGAGTGTCGGGCAAAATAGCTTTTGCGCACCGAGCCGCTCAGCATGAAGGGCCCGCGCGTCGACCCCACCGACACGATGTACTGCGACCGGAACCTGCTGCTGTCGAGTGACGCCCTCGCCAGCGAGGAATCGAACGGCGTCTGCGGGTTATTGATGAGGAGTGTGCGGATCCCGGTGTAGTCGTAGTCGGATCCGACCGCCATTGCCTGCACCCAGAACGGGTCGAGGTCCGGATCCCGATAACCGATGCGAAAGTACGAATCGGTGCGCGACGATTCGACTTGAGGTATCGAATCACCGGTCACGTTGAAGGCCGTTTGGCCGAGGATGACGCCGCGATGTCGCGTAACGCGAACCCCGAACGCATCGACGCTCCAGTCGCCGCGGGCCCATCCCACGCGGCCCAGCACCGACGTCTGGTCGCTGGCCGAGCCGAAGAGCGTCGGTGGCGTCGTGCCGTACTGCTGCGCGCCAAACTGGAACGCCGCGCCATTCCGAAAACGGCGGCCGTAGAAACCGCGGTACATGTTCGTCTGCTGGTCCCCGGTGTTTACGTCGGTGCGCGTCTCAGGATTGGTGGTGCGCACTCGCCAGCTGCGCAAATAGACGCGAACCTCGTCGGGCGCTTGCTCGACGACGGCATCCTCGGCTGACCACAAGCTCACTTGTGTCAGATCGAGCACGTTGCCGGCGCGCGGATCCAGCGCCGGCATCTCGAAGCCATCGTAGAACACGCGGACGCGTCGTGCGTCGCCGAGGTACGCGCCGGCGGCCGGCGATGCGATCCATCCGCCGCGAGTGGTGGTCGCTCCCGGCACCCGGTCCACGAGATCCGTGACGGTGATCGCGCCCGTACCGAGCAACGAGTCACGCGACCAGGACATTCGTCGCCCGATGGAGAGCTCCGCACCCGGCGGCGCGTGGGCGAGCGGTGATCTGATCGTGTCCGCGCGAATGCGCTCGCGCAAAATCGAATCACGCTTCGCCAGACTGTCGCGCAGCAGCGAATCGGCGAGCGTCGGGGCGGTTGGAATCCTGATCGTGTCTTTCTTGGGAAGCGTGTCGCGGACTTGCGCGCGCAACGGAGTCTGCAAAAAGGCCCCGGCCAACAGGCCGAGGCCGAGCATCGACCAACAGCGACCTTTTCCCCCGGCGAGGCGTCGCGCGATCAGCGCACCCGCCCGCGCACGAATTCGACGAACGTCCCCACGGGTACTCCCGTCGGGCCGCGCGGCACGGTGCCGAGATCCGATTCGGTGTACGCCGTTCCCGCGATGTCCAGATGCACCCATGGATAGCCTTCAGCAAACTCCTTGAGGAACAGCGCCGCGGTGATCGTCCCCGCGGGACGCCCACCCGAATTCTTCACGTCGGCGATGTCCGACTTGATCAGCTCTTTGTAGTCGTCCCACAAGGGAAGCGGCCAACCGGGCTCACCCGATTTTTTCCCCGCTTCCAGCACTTCCTGCACCAACCCTTCGTCATTGCCCATCACGCCGGTCGCCGTGTGGCCGAGCGCGATGACGCAAGCGCCGGTGAGCGTGGCAGCGTCGACGACGGCCGCCGGTGAGAAACGCTTGGCGAACGCCAACACGTCGGCAAGAACGAGCCGGCCTTCCGCGTCGGTGTTGATGATCTCGATGTACTTCCCATTTGACGCCTGCACAACGTCGCCCGGCTTCACTGCTTCGCCGGAGGGCATGTTCGTCGTCGAGCCAATCAGACCCACGACGTTGATCGGAAGTTCCAAGCGGCCGATTGCTTCCATGGCGCCGAGGACGCCGGCAGCGCCGCACATGTCGAACTTCATCCATTCCATGCCCTGTGCCGGCTTGATCGAGATGCCGCCGGAGTCGAAGCACAGCCCCTTCCCGACGAGGGCGACGGGTGGCGCGTCTTTTGGGCCACGCCGATATTCGAGCGCGATCAGCTTCGGGTCCTGAGACGTTCCCTGCGCGACGGACAGGAACGATCCCATCTTCTCGCGCGCCATCGCCTCTCGCCCCAACGTCGTCACGACCATGCCGAGTCGCTTGGCGATGTCGCGCGCCGTGTCGGCGAGATAGTCCGGCGTGCACACGTTGCCGGGCAACATACCGAGACGTCGCGCCAGCGCATGGCCTTCGGCGATCGCCCGCGCGGCGCGCACGCCGGCTTCGGCCGCCGCGCCGTCGGCGAGAATCGTCGCGTCGGTCAGCGGAGCGCGCTGCTCGTCGGTCGGCGGGGCGGTTTTGAGTTCTTTAAAGTCCCACGATCCGGCCGCGAGGCCGAGCGCCGCGGCTTCCGCCTCGGCGTCGGTGAGCGGCCCGGCGAAGAACGCGAGCTTCCCGACGCCGAGCCGATTCGCCTGACGGGCGGCGATCGCGCCGGCGCGCCGCAGCGCCCCCGCACGATCCGTCGCGCTGCCGATGCCGACGAGCAGGACGCGTTGAATTCCCCGCTCTCCGCCCGCGAGATGCAGCGTTTCGTCGCGAGCGCCACGAAAGTCGCGACGGGCGACCACGCGCCCGATCGCGCCACCGAGTGCCGAATCGGCCGCGGCCAGCGCGTCGCCTACGGTCGGCGGGCTCGCAAGGGCGACGACGAGCAGCGGCGTGTCGAGCGACCCGAAATTTGGCGAGGCAGCGTTGAGGGTTAGCGTCATGACGGAGGTTGCGGTTGTGGAGCCGGCGTCGGCACGCGAGATCAGCTCGTCATGCCCTTGATGATCTGGTCGCCGAACGCGGTCGTGGATACCTCCGTCGCGCCCGGCATCTGGCGCGCGAGGTCGTACGTGACGCGTTTCGACTTGATCGCGTTCTCGAGACCGCGCACGACGAGGGCCGCGGCCTCGGTCCATCCGAGATACTCGAACATCATGACACCCGAGAGGACGACGCTCCCCGGATTGATCTTGTCCTGATTGGCGTACTTTGGCGCCGTACCGTGCGTCGCCTCGAACACGGCGACGCCGTCGCCGACGTTGCCGCCCGGCGCGATGCCCAACCCGCCGACTTGCGCCGCCGCGGCGTCGGAGACGTAGTCGCCATTCAGGTTCGGCGTCGCGATCACAGAATACTCATCGGGGCGCAGCAGCAGTTGCTGGAACATCGAATCGGCGATGCGGTCCTTGATGAGGACCGCGTCGGCGCGCGCTCCCGTGCCGCCCTTCGCAAGATCCGCTTCGGCGACGACCGACTCGCCAAAACGGTCGCGCGCCAGCTCGTATCCCCAATCGCGAAACGCGCCTTCGGTGAACTTCATGATGTTGCCCTTGTGCATCAGCGTCACCGATGGCAGGCAGTGCTTGAGGGCATAGCGAATCGCCATCTCGATGAGCCGCTTGGAGCCGAACTCCGACATCGGCTTGATGCCGATCGCCGAGCCGGGGCGAATCGACTTGCCCAGCTCGCGTTCGATGAAGCCGCGCACCGCCTCGGCCTCCGGCGACCCCGCGCGCCATTCGATGCCGGCGTATACGTCCTCCGTGTTCTCGCGGAAGACGACGATGTTGAGCTTCTCCGGCTCCTTCATCGGACTGCCGACGCCCTCGAAGTACCGCACCGGACGAATGCACGCGTAGAGATCGAGGACCTGGCGAAGGGTCACGTTCAGCGAGCGAATGCCCCCGCCTACCGGCGTCGTCAACGGCCCCTTGATCGAGACGCGGAATTCCTGCATCGCGTCCACCGTCTCTTGCGGCAGCCAGTCCTTGAACTGGGTGAAGGCTTTTTCGCCGGCGAATACTTCCATCCACGACACGCGCCGCTCGCCGCCATACGCCTTCTCGATCGCCGCGTCGAACACGCGCACTGACGCGCGCCAGATATCCGCCCCGGTACCGTCACCCTCCACGAACGGGATGATCGGATTGCTCGGGACGTTGAGAACGCCGTTGTCGTAGCTGATTCGCTCACCGTTTGTCGGAACGGTCGCGAGCTTGTAGCCGGCCATGAATTCAGGGGCGGTTAGAGGCCCTTTTGCACTTTCTGAACGAAACTTCGAAAGGTACGAGCGACGAGAAACCCGATCAAGCCGACGAAGAACACGAAAAAGCCGTCGCACGCGGCGACGGCTGATCGAAACGTAAGCGAAAATGCCCGAGGCGAGACTCGAACTCGCAAGGCCCGAAGGCCGGGGGATTTTGAGTCCCCTGCGTCTACCAATTCCGCCACCCGGGCCAGACCTAACAACTTAGCGCCCGGGCGACGCGCGCGCTCAATCGAGCGGCGGTGGCGGCTCGACCGGGCCGCGCCCGCCAGGCTGCGCGAGCTCCTGCATGCGTCGGTTGAGACGCTCCTTCATCGCGAAATACTTCGCGCGCTGCAGCGGATTCAGGAAGCCCGCGAGCTCCTTTTGTTCGCCCTCCAACAAGTCGGCGCGCGTCCGTTGGGCTTTCACGAGCTGCGACAAATATCCTTCCACTTTGGCCTGGTCGACGCTGGCTGAGTCGTCCATCGCCACTTTGAGCCCGAGCCGTGCCTGGCGCTCGTCGCGCAGAAGTGCCACCCGCTCTCGCTCGAACTTGAGATCGACGCTTTGCAGCTTGCGCATCTGGTCGTCGCTCAGATTGAGCTGCCGCTTGACGGCCTTGGCGAACGCCTGTCGCACCTGCCGCTGCAGCAACTGTCGCTCGGCCGGCGGTGCTCCCCGGGCGCCGCGCAACCCGCCACGGCCGCCGGGCCGCAATGGCGGACCGCTATCCGACCGCTGTCCCTCGGCGCCTGAGGCGAGCATACCGAGCATCAGCACGACAGCCGACGTCCGCAGGAGCATCAGAGACCCTCCGGGCTCGTCGTCGAGCCCTTCGTGTCGACGCGAATCGTGACCGGATCCGGCTCGGTGATAGGCGTCGCCTGAAGCTGATCGATTTCCGTAAGAAGTGCCTTGAGCTGCTTCTCGTTCAGATCACCCAGCCGGCTCGCGCCCAGTCCGGACATTTCCGTCGCGACCGGCGCGCCATCGGCAAGCACCGTTTCCGCTTGCTGGCTCCGCGTGGGCGTTGCGGCACTCTCGGCGCGCTGCGTCGGTGCGGCGGGATTCCCCGCCGTCGGCGCTACGGCCTGTGCCACGAGCGAATCAGGCGTCACGACCCCGCTGTGCCGACCGAGCACCGAATACGAGCTGGCGCCCGCGACGAGCACCACAGCGGCGGCGGCGATTCGCCAATCGGTCCACATCGGACGCCGCGACACGGAAAGGGGCCGCGCGCGCGGCGCCGTTTTGGGAAGAGCCTCGACGATGAAGTTCAGATCGACGCGCGGCGTCGCCTTGATCAGCGTACCATGTGCGACCCGGAGAAGCGCGAGCTCGTCGCGGCAATCGACGCATCCGTCCAGGTGCGCGATCACCACCGATCGCTCTGTTGCGCCCAGACGCTCATGGAGCAAATCCGGCAGCTGGTCGCGCATCTCCGCGTTTTGACAATCATTCATCGAGAAACTCCTTCACCGCGCGCATGGCGTTGTGGTAGTGCACCCGCGCCGCCCCTTCAGTCGTTCCAACCGCATCGGCAATTTCCTTGTACGACAATCCTTCGGCCACCCGAAGGGTGAAAACCTCGCGCTGCGTCGGTGACAATTGCTTCACCGCTTCCCGCATCCGTCGCTGCGTTTCATCCGCGAGCACCGAGTCGAGCGCGTCGTACTCGGTTGCCGCATCATCCTCTTGAATCTCGAGCCGGTCGCGACGCCGCTTTTCGGCCCGCCGCCGGTCGAGGAGCAGCCGGCGTTCGATCGTGAAGAGCCACGTGCGAAAGGAGCTGTCACCTCGAAACCCGTCCAGCGAATTGAAGGCTCTGACAAACGTGTCCTGAACCAGCTCGTCGACTTCGTTCCGTTCCCCCGAGGCGACCGCAAATCGAGCGAGCGCCGCGGCATGCCGTTCGACAAGCGCGCTTGCCGCGCGTTGATCGCCAGCCTTCCACTGCGCGATGAGCTCGAGGTCCCGCTGGTCATCTCCCCCCCCCCGGCCTCCCGCTGGTCCCCCGCCCGACCCACTCCCTTGCGGCGCATCGGTCATTCGGTACAAATGGTAGACGTCACCGGAACTAAGCCGTTAAGGTGATATACCTCCGTCAGATGGCGAGCGGCCGACCGTTCGCCGCGCGGCAATATACCACTCGAGGGCTGTTTGAGGGCCGTCCGGACCGTGGAGCGAATCGCGCATAGGGGCGCCAAGCGGGAGTTTCCCGAAAACACCCTTTCCTCCTTCCAGCGGGCCTTCGAGCTCGGGGCGGACGCGGTCGAGCTCGACGTCCACGCTACCCGGGATGGGGTCGTGGTCGTCCATCACGACCCGACCCTGGGGCGCGACGGACCCGCCATCCGCGAGCTGACCTGGCCCGAGCTCACAACCCGCACGGAGGCTGCGGTTCCACGCCTTTCCGACGTGCTCGAGGCGATTCCCGCCTCGGCGACCGTGTACGTCGAGATCAAGGCACTCGGGATCGAGAAGGCCGTCAGCGAGGCGCTCGCCAAGGTCCCCGTGCGATGCGCAGTTCACTCGTTCGACCACGCGACGATTGTGCGCATGCGCGAGGTGGCCCCCAAAGTGGCGCGGGGCGTGTTGTTCGACGGATCAATCACGGCGCTCAACGACGTGCTTTCTCGAAGCGCCGCGCGCGATGTTTGGCCGCAGTGGGAGCTCATCGACCAGGCGCTGGTCAACCGCGTCCACGCGCAGGGCTGTCGCGTGATTGCCTGGACGGTGAACACCCGAGAGGAGGCGCGACGGCTCGCCGCGCTCGGCGTCGACGGGATCTGCTCCGACGACGTTCGCCTCCTCGAGGAACTCTAGGGGGTCGCGCCGGTCTCGCCGGCGGGCGGTTGCGTCGGGGGCGTCTTGTCGCCCGCCTCACCCTTTTGGGCCTGGGCGATGAGCGTCTCCAAACGCGTGACCTCGGCCTCGGCCGCCGTGAGGTTGTTCATATGCGCCGTGTACTCTTCCGCCGGCAGATCGGCGCCGGCCTTTTTCGCCCGGAACACCGCGTAGCCGAAGCGCTGGGCAAACTTGTCCACGGACTGGCGGGCGCGAAACACGTCGAGTCTCAGCCGCCCCTCGTCCAGCGCACGTTGCGCCGAGCGACCAGCACGATCCAGTTCCTGACGCAACTTGTCGAGCAGTGCCATGAGTCGTTTCCCCGTGGTTCGTACCTGAACCTACGCGATCCCGGGCTACCCGGTTGCAGGCAACGTTCCGGAAACTAGAACGGCTCCCGGGTTTCCCGGGAGCCGTTGCACCGCGACAGGATGTTCAGGCCGCGGACGTCGCTTCGGCCTCGGCGGCCGGAGCGGGATACACGCTGACCTTGTATCGGCTGCGGCTCTTGTGCTCGAACTTCACGACGCCGTCGATCAGGGCGAAAATCGTGTAATCGGTCCCCAGCCCGACGTTGCTACCGGGATGCCACTTCGTGCCGCACTGGCGCACGATGATGTTCCCGGCGACGACGCGCTCGCCACCGTACTTCTTCACGCCGCGGTATTTCGGATTGGAATCTCGGCCGTTACGAGACGAGCCGACGCCTTTTTTATGAGCCATTGCGACCTCGATCAGCCGAGGGAGATGTCGTTGATGCGGACTTCAGTGAAGCCCTGCCGATGCCCGCGCTTCCGCGCGTAGTTCTTACGCCGCTTCTGCTTGAAGACGATGATCTTCTCGCCGCGCCCGTGACGGACGATCTCGCCGGTGACGCTGGCGCCTTTGAGGGCAGGAATGCCCGTCTTGACGTTCTTCCCATCATTGCCGAGGAGGACGTCGTTGAACTCGATCTTGCCCCCCTCTTCGCCGACAACCGAGGGGATCTTGTATGTGCGGCCGGGCTCGACACGGAACTGCTTGCCGCCGGTTTTGATGATCGCGTAGGACATTGGAAGCTACAGGTTGGTGCGGGGTTAGCCTGTAAAGCTAGGTAATACGGTGGGTTGTGTCAACT
>DATMHK010000320.1:0-2146 GCA_035554995.1 Gemmatimonadaceae bacterium | reverse complement strand
GACGATTTCCTCAACGCGAACGCGACCCAGCCTGCCCCCGACCGCGTAGTCATCAAGAACGGCGAAAGCATTCTCGTCATCCCGGCCCACGAGATCGACTGGTGCGAAGCAAACGACAACTACGTCCGCATCCACGCCGGCCAAAAACGACACCTGATCCGCATGACGATGCGACATCTGGAAGAGCAGCTCCCGCACGCCATGTTCGCGCGGATCCACCGCTCGGCGATCGTGAACGTCGAGCGCGTGCGCGAGTGCACCCCACTCGGCGGCGGCGAGTATCGCGTTACCCTGGCCAGCGGCGTCCGACTGGTCGTCAGCCGGAGCTACCGCGCGGCCGTACTGAACCGCCTACAGCGACCTTGAGTCGTCACTCGGAATAGCCTTACGCGCGCCGAGTCTCTCAGTCCTGCCGAATCACAGCGACCGGATCGAGACGCATCGCGCGCCTCGCGGGCAGCCAGGACGCCGCGAGCGTCGCCGCGCCGAGCACCGCGGGAACGGTGAGCAGCGTCGGCACGTCGAACGGAGTCACGCCGAAGAGGAGCTTCGACAGGAGCTGGCCGAGCATCATCGACATCGCGACGCCGACGCCTAAGCCGATCACCGCGAACTTGCCCCCCTGGCCGAGAATCATGCGCCGAATGCGACCGGGCTCGGCGCCGAGTGCCATGCGCACGCCGAGCTCGCGCTGACGCTGGCTGACCGCGTACGCCATCACACCGTACACTCCCAACGCGGCAAGCAGCAGAGCCGCGGTAGCGAAGATCCCGACGAGGGTCGCATAGAGGCGTGGCAGTGCCACGGCGGCGCCGATGGACGTTTCGATCGGCGCGAGCGTCGACACCGGAACGAGAGGATCGACCTCTCGCAGAGATTGGGCGAACGTCTTGGAGGCAGAAGCGACATCGCGAGAGGGCTCGATGACGATCGCCACGCCACGCGCCGGACGCTGCGCGATGGGGACGAAGAGCTCCGGCTTGTATGGCTGGTTCGGTCCGTCGTGCCGTCCGGACGCGACGACGCCGACGATCGTCACTCGCGACGCGTCTGGAGAAGGGCCGCGAGCGATCATGTGACCGATGGGGTCTTTGCCCGGGAAATACCGCTCGGCCGCATATTGGTTCAAAATGCCGACAAGCGGGACGCCGGCCTTATCGTCGGCCGTGAACTGTCGGCCGGCAACGAGTCGCATGCGCAGCTGCTTCAGATAGCCGGGTGTGACCGATCGAATCCAGAGCGACGGCGGCAACTGCGCATTTGGCGCTTCGCCAACGGGTATTCCATTAATGTCCTGATCGCCCCCACCCGACAGGACCGGTAGATCGGTCGCTTCCGCCGAGCGAATCGTCGCCTGCGCGCGCAAGCGAGTGAGCAGGTCCTCGATCGCGGCGATCGCGGCCGGCGGAGTCGGGTAGCGCGCGCCCGGGAATGTCACGCCGGTGAGAGCAATGCCGTCGGCGCGATACCCGAGATCCACCTTCTGCATCATCATGAAGCTGCGCAGCAGAAGTCCCGCGCCAACGAGCAGCATCACCGCCATGGCGAGCTGCGTCACGACGAGCGCGCCGCGGGTCGTCACGGCGGAGCGACTCGCGCCTTCACGGCCGCCGCGCACGGAATTGATCAGCGCCGTTCGAACCGCCTGCAGCGCGGGAAAGATTCCGAAGAGCGCCGCCGACAGGAATGTGATCGCGACGGTGAAGAGCAGCACGCTCGAGTCGATCCCGATTTGCTGTACGCGGCGAACCTCTTCCGGCACCAAGGTCGCAAGGACTCGGCTTCCTGCGATTCCAAGAACCAATCCTATTGAACCGCCGATCAAGGCGAGCAGAGCACTCTCCGTGAGCAATTGGCGAACGAGTCGCCCACGTCCGGCGCCAAGCGCGGCGCGGACTCCGATCTCCCGAGCACGAGTCGCGGCGCGGACGAGCAGCAGGTTGGCGAGGTTGACGCACCCGATCAGCAACACGAGCGCGACTGCTACGGTGAGCGTGACTATAGCGGGACGCGATGACCCAGTGAGCTGCTCGTGCAACGGCACCAGCCAGGAGCCGACCTTGGCATTCGTCTGCGGAAATTCCTTGGCGAGACGGGCATAGATCAATGCGAGATCCGCCTGCGCGCTGGCGAGCGACACGCCCGG
>DATMHK010000319.1:0-30445 GCA_035554995.1 Gemmatimonadaceae bacterium | reverse complement strand
CCTCTGGCGGATGTTCGACGCCAAGCCGGTCATCGGCCGATTCTTCACCGCCGCCGAGGATGTCCCGCCCGACGGCACTCCGGTCGCCGTGATCTCGTACGGTTTCTGGCAAACCCAGTTCGCCGGCCGCAACGACGTGCTCGGCGAAAAGCTCGACATCGGGCCGCGAAAGTACACGATCGTCGGTGTCGCGCCGAAGGGGTTCACCGGTTTCTCGCCCGACCAGGTCGTCGCGTTCGTCCCGGTGAGCGCGCAGATGGGCAGTGGCGAGTTTGGCGGACGGCGGATGAAGTGGTACGACACCTACAACATGACGTGGCTCGAGGTGTTCGCTCGTCGTCGCCCCACCGTCACGCACGCTGCCGCGGAAGCGGATCTCACCCGCGCGTATCAGTTGAGCTACAAGAAGGGGCTCGTCGGAAACCCCGGCCGTCAGCCGTTCGAGATCACACGACCTCGTGGCGTCGTCGGGCCGATCCTCCATGATCGCGGCCCGAAGGCGTCGAACGACGCCAAGGTCGCGACCTGGCTCGCCGGTGTGACGGCGATCGTGCTGCTCATTGCATGTGCCAACGTGGCGAACCTGTTGCTCGCGCGGGCGCTGCGGCGCCGCCGCGAGATTGCCCTGCGGGTTGCGTTGGGCATCAGTCGCTCGCGCTTGTTGATGCAGCTCGTCACCGAAAGCCTGGTGCTCGCCTTCTTCGGCGCAATCGCCGGCCTCGTCGTCGCCCGGTGGGGAGGTGGAGCGATGCGCGCTTTACTCCTCGGCGACACGCTCGGTGCCGACAGTGGAATCGCGGATGCCCGGCTCATCGTCGCTGTCGCAGTCCTCGCCACCATCGCCGGCCTGCTGAGCGGCATCGCGCCGGCATTCGGCGCGGTGCGTGGCGACGTCGCGTCGGCGCTGAAGGCCGGATCGCGTGAAGGCGTTGTGCAGCGCTCGCGGCTTCGCCGAGCGTTACTCGTCGGCCAGGCGGCGCTCTCGGTCGTTCTGCTCGTCGGCGCCGGTCTTTTCGTGCGCAGCCTGATGAACGTGCGCGGCGTGCGTCTTGGTTTCGACGCGGATCGCATCGCCTTTGTCGACCTCAAAATGCGCGGCGTGAAACTCGACACGGCGGAGAACATTCAGATCCGGGATCGGTTGCTCGCCGCGGCGCGAACGCTGCCCCCCGTCGAGAGCGCCTCGCGCGGCCTGACGGTGCCCTTTTGGATGACGTGGGATTTGGACCTTTACGTCGCCGGGATCGACTCGGTGAGCAAGCTCGGCGACTTCACGCTGCAGGCGGGAAACCCCGAGTTCTTCTCGACGGTAGGGACGCGGATCATCCGAGGCCGCGGCTTCTCGTCGACCGACGTCAAGAGCGCGCCGCTCGTCATGGTGGTCGGTGAGTCGATGGCCAAGAAGTTGTGGCCGAACGAAGACGCCCTCGGCAAATGCGTTCGCGTCGACGCGGACACCGTCCCGTGCACCACAGTTGTCGGTATCGCCGAGGACATTCGGAACGGCAGCATCTCGGAAACGCAGATGCATTACTACCTGCCGATCGCGCAGTTCCACCCGCAGGACGGCGGCGTGTTCGTGCGGACGCGAGGACCGGCGGAATCCCAGATGGAGGTCGTGCGACGGAGTCTCCAGGCACTCATGCCTGGTGCGTCATACGTGACGGTCACGCCGATGTCGACGATCATGGCTCCCGTGGTTCGATCGTGGCAACTCGGCGCAACGATGTTCGCGATCTTCGGCGCGCTGGCGCTCCTGCTTGCCGCGATCGGTCTCTACAGCGTGATCGCCTACAACGTCGCGCAACGTACCCACGAGATGGGCGTTCGCGTCGCCCTCGGCGCCCAGGTACGTGACGTCGTCTCGCTGATTGTTCGCGAAGGCCTCCGCGTGGTGCTCCCCGGCGTCCTTCTCGGCAGCCTCATCGCGCTTGCCGCGGGAAAGTGGATTGCGCCGCTGTTGTTCGAGGTCTCGCCGAAGGATCCGCCGGTGTTGATCGCGGTCGTCGTGACGTTGACGTTGACAGCCGTCGCCGCGAGCCTCGCCCCTGCCCTGCGCGCAGCGCGAGTCGATCCCAACGAAGCCTTACGGGCTGATTGATTGCGCAGGCAGCGCTAGACTGACGTAGCAACTATCCTCTCGCGTCTCGGGTCTCGAAGCTGATATCTCGATGCTGGACTCGACGTCAGCGTCGAGATGTCAGATCGTCGGCGAAAGGCACTCGCGCCGAAGCTGACATCTCAGGGCTCACCGCGAGACCAGCATCGAGGAATGAGGGTCGAGGTACGAGGCGTGAGAGGAGGGGGTTTACTCGCCGTTTCGCCGTCTCGTCGCCCAGCCCTTCTTTGCGGCTTTCGAGCGTGCGGAGTGAGATTGGCTCGACCCGCCGATGTGCCCCCCCTTCCGCGCCGCGCTGTGATCCTCGCTGCGCCCACGACCCGAGCCTGACTTCTTCCCGCCGTGCGTCATCGCGTTCACTGTCGCCCACGCGCGGCGTTCCGATTCATTCTTGCCGACGCCCCGGTCCTCGTAGCCCTCTTCGATGTGCTCGGCCTGGCGTTTCTGTTTGTCGGTGTACGAGCTTTTGTCGCCTCTCGGCATGGTGAAACTCCGGATTAGGAAACGGGGCGACGACGCGCAGAAGGCGTGCCTTTCCGGCGCCTCCACGCATTAATCTTCGCGAACGCCGTCGTCACGGAGTCATTCGACATGTTGTCGTTCGTCCTCGCCGCGTTGCTTCTTCAAGCTCCGACCGCCCCTGTCCAGAGTACCGGACCGGCCGCGCGTAACCCTGCCTACTCGCGCGACGGCCGTCTCGCCGTGAGCGTGGACGGCGATCTGTGGCTCGTCTCCAAGTCCGGCGAATGGAGTCGCCTGACCACGGGGCCGGCATGGGATCGTGAGCCGGCGTGGGCGCCTGACGGATCGTCGATCGTGTTCTCTTCCGATCGCGCCGGCAATTTCGACTTGTGGCGCGTTGCTGTCGGCGCGAACGGCGCCGCCGCCGAGCCGGAGCGGCTCACGAGCTCTCCACTACCCGACGGACAGCCAACCGTCGCGCGCGACGGTCGAGTCATCTTCGTGCGTGGACGCCTTGGCGCGGCGGTGCTGTGGGTCAGACAGCCGAACGGTGCCGAGGCGAAGTTGACGACAGATCGCGCCGTCGAGCAGTGGCCGTCGATCTCGCCGGACGGAAACCGCGTCGCATTCGTCGCCGTCGGGGACGGGACGCACAAACTCCACGTGCGCGACCTTTCGTCGGGACGCGACAGCGTCGTGCTCAGCGACCAGCGCCTCGAGCGGCCGTCGTGGGCGTCATCGGGCGACCGGCTCTCGTGGACCGCCTCGGGCCCGCGCGGCGCGGTGTACGTCGTGCCTCTCGATGGCCGCTACGTGAACGTCCTCAGTACGCGGCACGCCGAGTCGGCTTGGACGCCTGACGGTAAGAACGTGACGCTCGCCGATCTTCCCGCTGCCGATGCTATAGCACCGGTGGGTTACAACGGTGACCCTGACCGTACCGGCGATCGCGAGGCCAATCTCCTCGCTGCAACGAGCGGTAAGCTGTGGATGGTGGACGCCCCGGCACCTCCCGACCAGCAGCTCGCCGAACAGACGGGCTTGGCGAAAACGATAGACCGCGCAAGGCACAACGCCGACGCGTTCGACCAACTCTGGATGCGCACCGCGGCGCTGTACTACTCGACGCCGGACGCCACCGCGCGGCGCGCGAAGTGGGAGACGCTCAAGGCGAAATACCGCCCGCGCGCGCTGGCCGCCGCGAGCGACGACGAGCTCAAGTCCGTGTTGCACGAGATGCTGCGCGAGCATCCGCCGTATCGCGAGCCGGCCACCGGTCGCGCCGCGGTGTCGAGCGCGCATCCGGTCGCGACGGCGGCCGGTGTGGAGATGCTCGCCAAGGGTGGCAACGTCGTCGACGCCGCCGTCGCGGTTTCGTTTGCCCTCGGCGTCGTCGAGCCCGACGCGAGCGGACCGGGCGGGTACGGACAGATGCTCGTCCAGCAGCGCGGAATGGAGCGCCCGCAGCTCATCGAGTTCATGACGCGCGTGCCTGAGGACGCCGGCCTCTCGAACACGACCTTGCTTCAGAACGGACGTCTTCCCGACGGCGGCCCGGTGCTGGCCAACGTCCCGGGTACCGTGGCCGCGATGTACCTCGCCTGGCAGAAGTTCGGTAGCAAGAAGCTGCAGTGGTCCGACTTGCTCCAGCCGGCCATCCGCGCCGCGCGCGACGGTTATGTCGTGAGCGAGGGACTGGCGACGACGCTCGCCACCGAGCGCGAGCAATTCCTGAAGTACGACGGCAGCAAGGCGCTCTTCTTCCGCGACGGTCAGCCGCTCCACGCCGGCGACACGCTCAAGAATCCCGACCTCGCCTGGACGCTCGAGCAGATCGCCAAGGGCGGTGCCGACGCCTTCTACAAGGGCGAGATCGCCAAGCGCTTGGTGACCGACCTCCACGCCAAGGGCAATGCGATCAAGCTGAGCGATATGGCGCACTACTTCGCGGCCGAACGCGAGCCCGTGTCGAGCACATATCGCGGATACACCTTCTTCTCGAGCGCGCCGCCGGTGTCGGGCGGCGCCGACCTCGCCGGCAAGTTGAACCTGCTGGAGTTGTATCAGCAGCCCAAACCCTATGCCGACGACGCGGCCACGCTGCACGCGATGATCGCGGCCTGGCAGCTCGTTCCAAACCCGCGGAATCGGATCGCCGATCCCGCCTTTTGGCCCGTCAACACCGAGCCCTTCACGAACAAGGACACGGCGCGCATTCGCTGGCGCTGCTTCGATCCGTCGAAGGCGCTGAACCTGGCGACGCTGCGCGGCGACACGCTGAGCTGCGCGCAGCCCGGCACCAAGACCGCGAGCATCGAGATGACGCGCGATCCGGAATGCATCGCCCACGGCTACGGCGCGACGCAGTCGCCGAGCTGTCGCGCCGCGGGGACGACGGCGTTCGTCGTTGCCGACGCGGACGGCAACGTCGTCGCCACGACGCAGACGCTCGGCACCTGGGGCGGCAATTTCTACGTCACGCCGGGATTAGGATTCATATACAACGACAAGCTCGGCTCGTACGGCAGCGACCCGAACTCCGCCGGTGCTCGGCTACCCTTCGCGCGGCACGGCAGCACACTCGCGCCGACGATCGTCTTCGAGGGATCTGGTTCGTCGCGTCACGCCGTGATGGCGCTCGGCGCGGCGGGCAATGCGTGGATCACGTCCGCGGTGTACCAGGTGCTCGTCGGCATGATCGACCAGCACCTCGATCCGCAGTCGGCGCTCGAGCTGCCGCGCTTCCTGGTCGGCGGCGGATTCGGCGGCGGCCGTGGCGGTGCGAACCCGCCACCCACCGGTGCAACGATCCAAATGGAAGACGGTTTCTCACCCGACGTGATGAAACGGCTCGAGCAGCTCGGCTATCGCACCCAGATCGTGTCACTCCCCGGCGAGTTGCGCGAGGGGTACGGCGCGGCGCTCAAGATCGAAAAGGGGCGCGTCACCGCGGGCGGCGATCCGCGGCGCGCCGGAGCGGCCGGTGCCGTCCCGGATCGCTAGGGTCGGATCTCCTCGGCCTTTGGGTCGATTGACATTGCGGGCAAATTGGCGTCTTCTTGTACTCGTGCAGGCACGAGTCGGCCGCTCAGGGTAAGAGATCGTTGGAGTGTCTTCACTGGACGACATTTGTCCCCGCGCGGGGACGGCGGCGTCACCCCAAGGTGACGATGTTCATTACCAAATTCCCAAATCACGGGTTAACGACTGGCCCGGGGAATGCCTTTTCAAGGTTCGCGTCGCGTGCGCATAGGCGCACGGGACTCCGACCGGTCCAGGGGGGAACGTGCGCAGGTTTATTCAGTTGGCGCTGGGATCGACGGCTGTTGTCGCGATCGCCTGCGGGAAGACCAAGACTCCGACGTCGTCGGACATGTCGGCCGACCTGAAGCGCGATCTACAACTCGCGTCGCAGGTCCAGAACATTCAGATCAGCCCGGACGAGCTCTCGCCGCAGAGCAAAAAGGAGCTCGCGGTGCGCCCCAAGGCGGCACCGCAGGGCCCGAAGGTCGTCCGCACGAAGAATCCGACAGTGAAGGCGTCGCCCAAGCCGGTCCAGGTCGCGGAGATCCCGGCCGAGGTGCCGCAGGTGCAAGTAATGGCCGCGAGCCCCGCGCCCTCCGAGACGCCGTCACCTGACGCGCCTCCGATGGCTCGACCGGCTCCGGTTCCGACGCAGAACTATCCGTCGGCCGGCCAGATTCCGGCGAACGCGGGTGCTGGGTCGGTAATCGGCGCCATCTTCGGCGCGGTCATCCGTGGCGGTGCCGTCGGCGACGACGATCACTGCGATCCACGCGGTGGCGCTCGTCGCGGTCACCCGATCGGCGGCGGCCAGATCTACACTCGTCCAGGTGGTTATCCACTCCCGGGCGGCGGCGGCTCGCGCTTCCCGATCACGCCGATCAATCGCCCGCGCTAGTCCTCTTGCAAAGCTGGGCTGTGTTGTAAGGGCCGGATGACCAAAGTCATCCGGCCCTTTTTCTTTCACTTCGGCGCAAAAGCCACGATTTGGGGTCAGACCCCGTTTGGAGGAGTGGGGTCAGACCCCGTTGGTGCCAGTTTTGAAATTGGGGTGGACTCCAAAGGCGAGTCGGTTTCATTTTTGCGGCTGCTGACAGTCGGAGGATTTAGGCGATGGAGAATTACGACAAGGAAGTCGAACTGCATCTCATCGCCGAAGCTCGGCGCAACGATGAGGTGAGCCAGGGGGCGCGGAAGCAGCCGCAGGGCCGGATCGCGAACGCACCGCCGGCCGGCTTTGACAATCGCGTCAGCTACTCCGATCCCGTTGCCGACGGCATCGACCCGACAGATCCTGACAGTCCTGAGAACAAACGCTGACGGTGCGGCTGAGTCGCGCTCAGACGCGCGATTCGGTTACGGGGCTCTCGTCAGCGATGGCTGCTGACATGAGCGTCTGGAAGTCGCAACGTTCCCGCGAGGAGTGGACTGGGAACGCCCTGTAGCTCTTGATCGAAGTACTGGCGCACGATGAGACGCGTCAGCTCCACGGCGCGGTTCGGTGCGATGCTTCCCGACGCACCCGCAGCCTTGAGCGGTCCACCCCAGAAGATCATGTCGCTGAAGTCGACGTGTCGCGTGTCATCCACGTCGACACGGAAGTAGCGTGACGCCGCACGCCGATAGATTACGTCGCTCGCGCCCAGCCGCCCGGGGCGCGCCGAGTACACCATCATGAACGGCCGCTTCATGCGCGATGCGATCATCGACCCTGATTGCGGAATGCCGTCCAGATTCAGTCCTGCGCGACAGCGTGTGTCTCGCAGGCAGAACTCTCCGGCGACCACGCCGCCCATGGAGTGGCCCAACACGCCGATGCGATCCAGATCGGCGCGCCGATTCAGCTCGCCCGCGATACCGCCAGATGCTCGCGCAAACTGGTCGAGCGCGAATTTCGTGTCGGCAACCCACCGATCGATGACGGCATTGGTCTTCGGCACACCGTCGATATAAGTCTTCAGAATCCGCAACTGCTCCGACTCGGTTTTGGCTCGAGTGACGCGCGCCATCGTGCTGTCCTCGTCACGCCATTCACTGAGTACGTCGAGAATGCCCGGTCGCATGCTTCCCGCCGAATCGAGCATCGTCGCGACCGAACCGTCGGATTGTCGGACAGCCACTGCCTCGTAGGAGTGTGCGACGCTCAACACGATGTAGCCGTGACTCGCCAGATCCTCGAGCAGCGCCGTATAAGCACTCACCAGCCCGGTGTAGCCGTGCGAAAAGACGAGGACCGGCAGGCTCTTCGACCGACCCGACGGTGGCGCATCGATCGAGGAATGGGTCTCGACTGCGGCGAGATGGTCGAACGCGCCCGGTTTTCTCATCGCCGTGGCGAAGGTCGCGGCTTCGACCACTCCTTCGCGCAGGTACGGCGCCCGCGACGATGCCGACGGGGAAGCGTTCGTCGGATACCAGGCGACGACTTCCACCGACCGTGCGGCGCCGGAGTTGGAGAATGACTCCCGTCGTGTCGAATCGGCGAGCACCCAGGAGGTCGTCCCGACGGCGGCGCGCCCGGTAGGAGTCGGGAGGGTGAACGGCGGCTCCTGCGCCGTGGCGAGCGACGCTATCGCGGAAAGTGCTTTCACAGCGCGCGGCACGACCATGACGTGTTCCCTCGAGCGGATACCGTTGGAGGTTGCGAGACGGTGGCGCGTACCGCAATGTCCGTCGATCCTTCCGCAATCATGACGACACGCCGCGAATTCCTCCGTACAACGGGCGCCGCCGCCGCAATGCTCGGTGCGCCCGCCATCATCCTGCGCTCCCGTGCCGGGGCGGACATCGTCGTCCGCAACGGACTCGTTTTCGACGGACTCGGCACGCCGGGACGTCCGCTGGACGTCGTCATCGCCGGCGGTCGAATCGTTTCGCTCTCACGCAAGGCGACGGAACGAGGCGCAGTGGAGATCGACGCACGCGGCCTCGCCGTCGCGCCCGGGTTCATCGACATCCATTCGCACGGCGACGGCAGCCTGTGGGAGGACCCACGCGCCGAATCGCTCGTACGGCAGGGAATCACGACGATCATCGTCGGCCAGGACGGGTCGTCGCGGTCGCCGCGCGTGGTCCGAGGCTCTGAAGACGAGGGGCGCGGGTTCGCCACATTCGCCGAGCTCTGGGCGGCGATCGACAAGCTCCATCCGGCGGTGAACGTCGCTTCGATGGTCGGGCTCGGAACGATCCGCGACGTTGTGGTCGGCGGCGACGATCGGCCGGCCACACCCCAGGAGTTGGCGCGCATGCAACAGCTCGTCCGTGCCGCGATCGCCGACGGCGCGTGCGGCGCGTCCACGGGACTCGAGTATACGCCCGGCGCCTTCGCACCACGCGACGAGCTCATTGCTCTCTGTAAGCCACTCGCGGCGCGACGACTGCCGTACGCGACGCACATGCGCAACGAAGACGACCGCCTCATCGAGGCGATCGACGAGGCGATCGCCGTCGCGCGCGGCGCCGGATGTCCGTTGCAGATCTCGCATCTCAAGACGCAGGGTCCGCGCAACTGGGGAAAACTCGACACCGCGTTCGCACGAGTAGCCGCCGCGCGCGCCGCTGGATGCGACGCGGCTTTCGATCGCTATCCATACGTCGCCTACCAAACGGGACTCACCAACCTCTTCCCGGTATGGAGTCGCGACGGCAGCACTGCCGCTTTTCTCGGGCGACTCACCGATCCGTCGACCGCGGACAAGATCAAGCAGGAAACGCTCGCCAAGGTCGAGCTGATCGGCGGCTGGGACAACGTGATGATCGCCAACGTCGCCGACGCGAGCGACCGGGCCGCCGAGGGTGCGCGTCTCGGCACCTATGCGAAGAGTCTGAACATGGATCCGTACGCCATGGCCATGGCGTTGCTGCAGCGAAGCCGCGGCAGCGTCGGCATGGTTGGGTTCGCGATGAGCGAAGACAATCTCGACCGCATCCTCGCCCACCCGCAGGGAATGGTCTGCAGCGACGGCGGCGCCTTCGCGACCGACGGCCCGTCGCGCCGCGGCCATCCGCATCCACGCGGGCTCGGCACCTTCCCACGCGTGCTCGGCCGTTACGTACGCGAGCGCAAAGCGCTCACGCTGACGCAGGCGATTCACAAGATGACCGCCCAGCCCGCGTCGCGCGTCCATCTCGCCGACCGCGGTCGCCTTGCGCCGCGCATGGCCGCGGACGTTGTAGTCTTTGATCCAGCCACGGTCGCCGATCGCGCGACTTACGAGGAGCCGTTTCAGTACCCGGTCGGGATTGCTGCTGTAATCGTGAATGGAGTCGTCGCGCTGCGCGATGGAGAGCGTGCGACGAATCACACGGGCAAAGCGCTGCGGCTGTCATCCTGAGCGCCGCTCTTGAGTTGGTTCCGTAACGAAGGCCTCTTGATGGAACTGCCGGACTAACGCGGACACGCACCGGCTAACGCGGACGCCGAGTCACCTTCACTTCGCTACGGCCGAGATGTCTTGGGAAAAGCCTCGGGACGCTTCGTGGAACGAGGCATCCCGAGGCCGTTCCCAAAAACCCCTTCTTTCACTCCCGTTGGAGCCGAGTGTTGCAGAGCGTGGCGTCCTGAGACCGCGTTAGCCCGTCCGTGTCCGCGTTAGTCCGGCAGTTCCATCGTTAGCTCATACGATCGTACCAAGTCTGACTGGGCGAGCCCTGCGTCCGATTTTGGGACGAACGTTCCCACGAGCGAACGCGAAGGCCGCGCGGTGGCGACGCAACGCGTTGGAATCAGTTGACTTGGCACAACGGACCACGGCACGATTGTTCCTCTGTCCCCGTCCGTTCAAACACATCCGAGCCACATGGAAACACTTCGCCAGGACATCCGCTACGCGGCGCGCAAGCTCATTCGCACGCCCGGTTTCACCTTGATCGCGGTCATAACACTCGCCCTCGCCATCGGGGCGACGACCGCGGTGTTCAGCATCGTGAACGGCGTGCTCCTCAAGCCGCTTCCCTTCCGCGACGCCGATCAGGTGGTTGTTGTCGGATCGACGAATCGCGACGGCAAGCTCCAGTCGATGTCCGGGCCGGACTTCGTCGACTACCGCGACCGCACACACAGCTTCGTCGGGATCGCGGCGGTTCAGCCGGGCAACAGCGCGAACTTGAGCGTGTCCGGCGCCGCGCCCGTGCGGCTGAATTCCGCGGCCGTCGGCGCGCGATTCTTCGAGCTCCTCGGCGTGTCGATGCGACTCGGCCGCGGATTCCTGGCGAACGAAGACGCGGCCGGCTCCGAGCGCGTCGCCGTCATCTCGGAGAAGCTCTGGCGCAACACCTTCTCCGCCGATCCCGCGGTGCTTGGCCGCGTGATCTCGCTCAATGGTCAGGACTACAAGGTCGTCGGCGTCGCGCCGTCCGCGCTCACCTATCCGCGAGAGCCCGACCTCTGGACGCCCTTCAAGCTCGAGCCGTGGATGGTCGATCCCGAGAATCGCGGCGCGCACTTCCTGGGCGCGATCGCGAGAGTCAAGCCGGGCGTCGTCTTCGACGTCGCCAAACTCGACATGCGGACGATCGGCGAACAGCTGCGCGTCCAATATCCGCGGTCGAACACCAACTTCGGCGGATCCATCGAGCGGATCGAGACGAATCTCGTCGGTGACGTACGCAGGGTTCTGTTCACCCTGCTCGGTGCGACCGGTTTCGTGCTCCTCATCGCGTGCGCGAACGTCGCCAATCTGTTGCTGGTCCGCGCCGCAGGTCGCGAGACGGAGATCGCCGTTCGCACGGCGCTCGGCGCGAATCGCCGACGGATCGTTCGGCAGCTCATGACCGAGAGCGTCATGCTGTCGGCGATCGGCGCGGTACTCGGCGCGGCGTTGGCTTCGTGGGCGGTCGACGCGATCGTCGCCTTCGGTCCGCGCGGACTCCCGCGTCTCGACGACATCGCCGTCGACGGACGCGTGCTGCTCTTTTGCGCCGGCCTCGCGCTGCTGACAGGCGTTGTCTTTGGCCTCGTTCCGGCCATTCACGCCGTGCGCTCCGAGCTCGGGCAGATGCTCAAGGAAGCGGTGCGCGGTACGAGCAGCAAACGAGGCGCGCAACGGACGAGAAGCGCGTTGGTGATCACCGAGATGGCGCTCGCCGTCGTTCTCCTCGTCGGTGCCGGGCTGCTCATTCGCAGCTTCGCGAATCTGCTGCGCGTGAATCCGGGCTTCCGCCCGGAGCGCGTCCTGTCGTTCGACGTGTCACTCCCCTCGGTGAAGTATCCGAACGACCGCGACATTCGCGCATTCACGAACTCGGTGCGCGATCGACTCTCGGCGTTGCCGGGAACGCAGTCGGTGAGCGTCGCGTTCTCGCGGCCGATGGAACCACACGGCATGCGCACCTCGTTCGACGTCGACGGACAACCGCCGACTCCGGAAGAGAAGCGCATGCTCACCGACGTACATCCCGTCTCATGGAATTACTTCGCGGGCATGGGAATACCGGTGATACGCGGTCGCGCGTTCACGCCGCAGGAAGAGAATTTTGGTGTGCCGCAGGTGGTGCTCGTGTCCGAGTCGTTCGCCAAAAAGTACTTTCCGAATGAGAACGTGATCGGCAAGCGCATCACACTGGGGATCACGCACGATACGGTCGGCAACGCGAAGAGCGAGGTCACCGCGCGCGGCGAGATCATCGGCATCGTCGGCGACGTGAAGCAGCGCGGCCTGGCTTCCGAGGTGTCTCCGACGACGTACGTCGGCTGGGGCACGTTCCCGATCAGCGACATGGCGGTGCTCGTGCGCTCGACGGCCGACGTCGCCACGCTTTCGGCGGCGATCCGAGAGACCATTCAAGCCATCGATCCGACGATGCCCGTGTACGATCTGCGCACGATGGAGGACGTCGTGTCGGAATCCGTCGCCCAGCCCCGCTTCTATACGACGCTCCTCGGCGCGTTCGGAGGCCTGGCGTTGCTCCTCGCCGCGCTCGGCATCTACGGCGTGATCTCTTACTCGGTCGCGCAACGCACACGCGAGCTCGGCATCCGCATCGCGCTCGGTGCCACGCACGATCGAGTGTTGCGTCTCGTTCTTGGGCAAGGTGTCGGGCTCAGCGTCGTCGGTGTGGCGATCGGGATGGCCGGCGCGCTCTGGCTCGTCCACCTCCTCGCGGCACTACTGTACGGTGTGCAGGCGACCGATCCGCTCACCTTTGTCAGCGTTGCCGCGGTGCTCGTCGGCATTGCGTCGTTGGCGAGCTATCTGCCCGCGCGGCGCGCGGCGCGCGTCGATCCGGTCATCGCCATGCGCGCGGATTGATTCCGCCCCCGCCCCCGCCGCCGCCCCCACCCCCGCTCCCGCATCACCGGCCGGGCGGCGGGTTCCAAAACCCGTGGCCCGGCACCGAGCTTCATGGCTTCGCCGATTTTCTGCGCTGGCGGTTGCGGGACCGTCGTCGTAAGCCGATTCCACCGAGTCCGCCACGTGGATCCTTGCCGACGCGAACGCCGGTGATCGTCGCTCCCCGCGCCGCGCGCGGCTATCGGTCGATAACCTGGGTCGGGCATTCGACGGTGCTGCTCCAACTCGGGCCGTTCAATGTTCTGACCGATCCGATCTGGAGCGAGCGCGCATCGCCGATCCCGTGGATCGGACCGCGACGACTGATGCCTCCCGGCGTATCCTTCGAGCAGCTGCCCGAGATCGATCTCGTTCTGCTCTCGCACAATCACTATGACCACCTCGACGCGCCGACGGTGCGGCGTATCGCGCAGCGGTTCCCCGCCGCGGCGTGGCTTTGTCCACTCGGCCTCGGATCGTTGCTTCGCTCGCTTGGCGTTCGCCATCTCATCGAGCGCGATTGGTGGGAGTCGGTGTCGACACTCTCGTACTCAGCGACGTGCGTTCCGGCGCAGCACTTCAGCGCCCGCGGCTTCGGCGATCGCGGCGAGACGCTTTGGTGTGGGTGGGCGCTCGAGACCGATGGCGTTCGCGTTTACTTCCCCGGAGACACCGCGCTGCATCCCGAGTTCGAGCAGATCGGGCGGCGTTGTGGCCCGTTCGATCTCGTGATGTTGCCGATCGGCGCCTACGAACCGCGATGGTTCATGCGCGGCGTACACATGAACCCCGAGGACGCGATCGAAGCCTACCGATCGCTCCGCGCCGGCGCGTCGGCGCCGCCGTGTTTGCCGTTGCACTGGGGCACTTTCCGCATGACGGACGAAGCGGCCGAAGAGCCGCCGCGCCGTTTCGCGCAGGTCTGGCAAAAAGCCGGCTTCCAGTCGGATCGCAACTGGACCTTCGCGCACGGCGAGACGCGTCGCTTCTAGCCGTCGAGTCGCGCCCGAATCGCCGCGGCGAAGTCGTCGACGGCGCCGGGGCGCGAGCCGAAGAAGACATTCGGTTCGATGAGCTCGAGCTCCATGAGGAGCAGATCGCCGCCGCGCACGACACCGTCCACGCGCGCATAGAGGGGAACGTCGTCGATCGCCGCGAGCACGCGGGCGGCTTGCTCGACGAGGCCGGTCTCGACGGAGGTCGTCTCGACGGAGCCGCCGTGCTCCGTCTGCACGCGAAACTCCCCACCTCCCGGCCGCGCGCGCTTGAGCGCGGCGTGGCTGAACCGCCCGTCGATGAACGTGAACGAGAGCTCTCCGTCGCGCGGAATCTCCTCGACGAAGGGCTGCACGAGGACATCGCACAGACTCGAGACGCGCGCGATCGTATCGTATGCCCCGGCGTCGAACGGGCTGGCGACGCTGTGGGTCTCGTATCCGCTCGCCGAGATCGCCGGCTTGACAACGACCCGCTGCCACCCTTCGGCGTGCACGATCGCCTCGACGTCGCGCGGCCGTCCG
Source organism: Gemmatimonadaceae bacterium (assembly GCA_035554995.1). GTDB lineage: Bacteria > Gemmatimonadota > Gemmatimonadetes > Gemmatimonadales > Gemmatimonadaceae > JAQBQB01. The sequence continues at coordinate 16,049 of DATMHK010000319.1, read as the reverse complement.
CGGAGCGCGATCATCGTCGGAATCGTCGGCACGCCGCGCCGCGCCAGATCGAGCAGATAACGCTTGTCCGCGTTCCACCGCACGAGAGCAGGGGGATTCCAGACGCGAACGCGCTCGGACTCGAGGCGATCGAGCCAGGTGAAGAATTCCGCGACGCGCAGGTGATAGTCCCAGCACGATCTGATCACTACCGCGTCGTACGAACCCCAGTCGATCGATTGATCGGACCACACCGCCGCCTCGGCGCGAATGCCCCCCCCGGCACGCTCGAGCGCGGGAACGAGGAGCCGATCGTCGGGCGCGAGATCGGGCGCCGATTCGTAAGTCGCCAGCGCGACGCGTCGCATGCGTTACTGGCGGCAGGGCACGCGCGGATCCGCCGGCTTGGGCACGTCGAGCCGTGGACGGTGGGCCGCATTGGCGACGTAGACGGCCGCGTCGAGCACCATCCGCGTGAGTCGCGCGTAATCCGGATAGTCGATGTACTGCGGCTCGTCCGTCACCTGGTGGTAGTCGCGATGCAGGCCGCGTGAGAGCGACACGCTCGGAATTCCGTAGCGCGCATAGCTGTAGTGATCGGCGCGGCAGTAGTACTGATCGGGATGACCCGGAGCGTCGTACTCGTAGTTGAACACGAAGGGCTGCGGCTCGCGCGCGTTCGCCGCCTCGACCCAGTCGCCGAATTCCTTCGACAGCCGCCGCAGGCCGACAACCTCGAGATACGTCGGTCCTCCGGCTTTGATGTCCGTCGCCGCGCCGCGCCCGATCATGTCGACGTCGAACTCGGCGACGATCGAGTCGATCGGTACAGTGGCATGGTCCGTGTACCAAGCGGAACCCAGCAATCCTTTCTCTTCACCGGTGTGCGAAACGAGAAGGATCGATCGCTTCGGGTGCGCGCCTGAGCGCATCAGCGCCTGCGCGATCTCGATCAGCGCGATCGTCCCGCTGCCGTCGTCGTCGGCGCCGTTCCGGATCGAGTCGAACCGAGGCGGGTGCACCCTCCGGAGCGAATCGAGAATCTTTGCGATCTGCGTCGCTTCGTCGGGCGTGGCGGGCCGGTTCGGACTGTCAGCGCCGAGCGGGCGAACGACCTGGTTGGACGCGCGAAGCGAATCGTGGTCCACCGCACGGTGGGTAAACCCCATGTGATCGTTGTGGGCAGTGATCGCGACGTATTCGCCGTGCAGCGCCGGATCGCTTCCACGAATGATTCCAATCACGTTGCGCGCGGGCGCGGCCTGCACCGTCGGATCGCCCGGCCTGATGTCCGGCACAATCTGGAAGTAGTCGCCGCCCTCGCCCGCCGGCTGAACGCCGAGGTAGCGGAACTGCGCGGCGACGTAGTCGGTCGCTTTCGAGTTCCAGATGGTCCCGGCCTCTCGCCCCATCATGGAATCGTGGGCGAACGCGGTCAGCCTCTCTTCGAGGTCGCGGGTACTCACGCCCGCGTTTGCCGGCGTCGGGGGAACCTGCACACGTGAGCACGCCGAGACGGCGAGCGTCAGAAGACCAACCCACCACGAAACCTGGACTCTCATACGTCGTACATTGCTTCAGCCCTCCTCCTGCCCACAATGCGCCCTACCCGCCTCCTCGTCGCGCTCTGGACACTCCTCGCCGCTTCGCTCGACGCGCAGGTCATCGACCTGACGATTAACGGCAACGGTCTCGCCATCGGCGACAAACCGAGAATGAACGGCGTGCGGCTGAATTTTCGCGACCGCCAGCTCGAGGAAATCAACGGCATCAACGCGACGCTCTGGGGTCCGTACTCGCCGGCGAAAGGGACGGTGAACGGTATCGCGCTGGGCCTCCCCGTGACCGGCGCGGGTCGCATCAACGGGATTGGCGTCGGGGTGCTCGGACTCGGCGTCGAGAGCTCGTTCACGGGGATCGGGATCGGCGGGATCGGGCTGGGCGGCGGGAATGACATGAAGGGGATTTTCATCGGCGGCATCGGTGTCGGGGCCGGCGGACGCGTCGAGGGGCTGACGATCGGCGGCATCGGAGTAGGAAGTGGTGGCGCCCTTCGCGGAATTCAGATCGGCGGCATTGGCGTCGGCGGTGGTGGCGATCTCACCGGGATCAGCATCGGCGGGATCGGAGTGGGCGGCGGCGGCAATGTCAGCGGTCTGGCCATCGGCGGCATCGGTGTCGGCGGCGGCGGCGACTTCAACGGAATCGGTATCGGTGGAATCGGCGTTGGTACGGGCGGCAACACGACGGGACTGCTGATCGGCGGTGTGGGCGTCGGCTCTGGTGGATCGGTGAAGGGCCTCGCCATCGGCGGCGTCGGCGTCGGTGCGCCGCGGCTCAACGGCGTGGCGCTCAGCGGCATTGCCGCGGGCGGCGTGGACGTGAAAGCGATCGTGATCGCGGGCGCTTACTTCAAGGTCGAGGAGAAGGGCCGCTTCGACGGCGGCTCGCTGAGCGCCGTGAGTTATGTGAAGGGCTCACAACACGGCCTCACGATCGGCCTCTGGAACTACGCGCGCGAGCTCCACGGCGCGCAGGTTGGATTGATCAACATCTCCGACAACGACGGCAAGCGCCGCGTCTTCCCGTTGCTCAGCGTGCGCTAGGCGGCGGAGTAGGAGGGGGCGTCGGACGGCGAGGTGCGCGCGACATCTCGTCGAGGTAGGTGATGGTGCTGAGGAGCATGGCGTCGAGGCCGGCGAGTACCTCGTTCTTGGCGACCTTGCGACCGCCGCTCATGCGCGTGCGATAGGCGTTGGTCGCGCCGAGGTCAAAGAGCTGCAGCATCATCATCGCCGAGTCGCGCGGCAGCAGATTGAGGCGTATGGACACCAGCAGGTCACTGCCGAGCGTGCGCCCGATGTCGCTGACGTCCCGTGATCGCGACAGCGCCATTCGCACCGAATCCTGATCGACCAGCGTGTACTGTCTCGCGCGACTGCGGAGCATGCGACGCAGACTGTCGCCGACCGCATGTCCGAGCAGTGCCGCTTCGGGCCACTGCGAGATCTCCGGCGGCTCCGCGATAATCAGTCGACGCGGCGCGTTGACGGTCGCTCCGCCGCCACCGCCGCCGGAGTTCGCGGCGATGATCGAGTCCATCATCTTCCGCTGCGTCTCTTCGGCCAGTTTGGCTTTCGCGAGCGAGTCGCGAAGCTTCGCGGCAGCCACACGCTTCTGCACCGCGGCCGCGATGCGCACCGAATCCTCGTGGGTGATGATCGATGGCTTCGGCGGCGCGGCCGGTGCGACCGGTCCGGCGAGCGCAGGCGCCGCCTGCTGCGCCATCTTTCTCGTGGTGTCGGGTGTGACTTTGGTCACAGATGACGTGACGGTTCGCGACGCGCCGACCGTCGTCCGATCTCGCTGTTTGCTGACGGCGTATCCGACACCGGCGAGCACGATCGCGAGAATCGCCACGGCGGCGACGCTCCTCCAGCGGCTCTTGCGCGGCGGCGCCTCGACGCCGCCGGTCTGCGGCGTCACGCCGAACGGCATCGTCAACGAGTCGAGCTCCTGAAGGATTTCGTCGGCGGTCTGCGGACGCGCCGCGGGATCCTTGGCCAGGCACCGCATGACGAGCGTGGAGACGTTTCGCGGCACGCCCGGAGCGACTTCATGCAGGGGCGCCGGATCGCGGGTGAGTTGCGCGGCAAGCGTCTCCCGTGGCGAGGCACCGGTGAACGGGGACACGCCCGTCAACAATTCATATGACAACAACCCAACGGCGTATATGTCGATTCGATGATCGGCCGCGGGATCGCCGGCGAGTTGTTCGGGCGCCATGTAAGCTGGCGTCCCGATTGCGATTCCGGCCGTCGTCACCGCACCGATCGGCAGCGCGGCGCTGATGGCTTTCGCGACGCCGAAGTCGGTGACGAGAGCGTGTGAGCCCTGTGTGAGGATGTTCCCCGGCTTGATGTCGCGGTGGATCACGCCGCGCGCGTGCGCGAAGGCGAGGGCATCGACGACGTCGTGAAGAATGCGGATGACCTCGCGCGGCGAGAACGATCGCTTGCGCTCGATCGCGGCGCGAAGCGACTCGCCCTCGATGAACGGCATCGTGTACCAGAGCAGGTCGCCATGCTCTCCCGCGGAGAGGACCGGGACGATGTGCGGGTGCTGGAGCTGCGCGACGACCTGGATCTCTCGGCGGAACCGCTCGCGATTGACGCCCGCCGCGAGCTCGGGCGGGAGCACTTTGACGACAACGCGCCGGCCGAGCGAACGATCGATCGCCGTGAAGACGCGGCTCATCCCGCCGCCCGTCAGCTCGCTATCGAGCTGATAGGACGGGCCGAGCGCATCCTGCAACTGTTCGGCGAATTCAGTCATCAGAGTTTGATATATGAACCGCTAGTCGAGGCGACTATCTTAGTCTAGAGTCCATGGGCCCAGCGCCGACAGTTTGACGTATGCTCAATTGGACACAATGTTCAAAGAAAGCGACGCTGCCAAACATATTGATAATGCGAAGTCGGCCCTTTTCGTGTTCACTGGTGTGCAATAAGATTAAAGCGCTCTAATCTTTGGTCGACTTTTCTCCCCCATTCCCCAATACACCGTGGCCCGAGCCAAAGCGCTACGCCGCCCCCGAGCGGTTCCCGAGTCCGTGATTCCCAAGAACGTGCTCGCCAAGGAAATCGCGAGCATTCTCGAGAATCAGCAGCTGACCCAGACCGAAGCGGCCTACATCATGCGCGACGCCCCCTCGCAGATTTCGCTGGTCGTCACCGGCAAGCTGCGCGGATTTTCCACGGAGCGTCTGATTCGCATGTTGGCCCGGCTGGGACGCGACATCGACATCGTGATCCGTCCCGCGCGCGGCAGAACCGGCAAAGTGAGCGTTACGCGTCGCTAAGGCGACGCTCTAATCTCGCTCGTGAGGGATAGGCGCGGCCAGGGCTCCTGGCCGCGCCGTCTCGCGTCAAAGACGCGATTTCGCCGGAACGACCATCATGTGAATCGGCGTCAGGGTTAGCGGCAGACTCTCGTCCCAGACGCTTACACGATCGCGGCCCGCCCGTTTGGCGGTATAAAGCGCCTCGTCGGCGTGCTCCTTCAAGTTGGTCCCCACCGCATCGCCCCCGATGGCGGTCGAAGACACGATACCCACGCTGATCGTGAGGTGGAGGCGCTTGCCGTTCACCATGAACGCGTGCGTGCGGACGGTCTCGCAGATGCGCATGCCGGAGTGATAGGCGCCGTCGGCATCGGTGTCCGGCAGAATGACGGTAAACTCCTCGCCGCCCGTTCTGGCCACCATATCGCCGGCCCGCGCCGTCTGCGCGAGGAGCGCCCCGACCTGACGGAGGACGACGTCGCCGGCGATGTGGCCGTACGTGTCGTTGATCTCCTTGAAGTGATCGAGGTCCAGCGCGAGCAGCGCGAGATTGCTGCCGGCGCGTGACGCGCGGGCGATTTCCCGCGACAACGCCTGGTCGAGGCCACGCCGATTGAGGCAGCCCGTCAACGGGTCGGTCAGCACCATGCTGGCCAGCTTGACCCGGACGCGGTTGTAAGCCCGGCCGACTCGGGTGATCGTCGCGGGGTTTCGCTCGGGATTCACTTCGTAGGCGTGGCTGAAGTCGCCCTCCTCCGCCCACTCGAACAGCTCAACGATGTGCTCGAGGTGTCGCTGGAAGCGGCTGTACTGCGTGATCAGCATCAGGGCAGTCGCCGCGAAGAGGGCGATCGTCCACAGGTTCTCGACGTGCATCGCCCCGCCCTCGCCGCCCGTCATGGCGAGGTACCCTACGATAACCGCCATCAGCCCGATCGTCGCGTAGCGCCCCCCGAAGAACGACTCCGCGACGTGGAGGACAAAAACGGACAGAATGAGAATTCTGTAATAATGCCCGTCGGGCGATGACGCGATCGTCGTCGCGAACACGAATGCCAAGTCGCTGAACATGGTGGCGCCGATCACCATATCGCCCGCCTGGCGCGTCCGCCGAACGACCATGACCAGGACGCGAACCGCGACGATGTAGCCTGCCGTGGCGGCGATCACGAACCGCTCGTGGCCCCCCAGCACCCCTAGCATCTGCAGGCCGAGCGTTACGATCCCCAGCACACTGGCGAGCAGGACGCGGGTACGCGCCTGACCCACCAGCACGTCCACGACCGTCGCCTCCCGGGTGTCGGCCCAAAGCGGATTACTGGAGCTTGTAAGCGGGAGCGGCGAAGTCTTCACGGAGGACGGACTGTCCGTGCTGAAAAAGGGGCGTTCGGAGAGAGAAATTCTGCACTATTAGGTAATAATTGGGCCACTCGGACCGCGCCCCGATTCGGAAATTCAACTCGTTGCAAGCGAGCGGTTTACGATTCGAGGATCGCTCTACAAACAGACGACGCGACTCGCGCCTTGCAACGCCCTGCCTCCTTCTGCGAAACAACTGTGGGCCCGTCGGGATAAACCTATGGGCCCACGCATATTTCGCCGTCAGACTGTGGCCGAGATCACTTCGGCCGCAAACCGCTCCATTTCCTCGAGTTGCGGGCTGCACTGCAGCAACAGGAGATCAACGCCGGCGGCGGCGAATTGGGCGGTCCGTTCCGCGACTTCGTCCGGCGTGCCAACCAGGCCGGCGCGAAGTCCGCGATTCGAGACCGAGTAATCCTGCAAGCTGACTTGTTGTTCCAGCTTCGTGTTGGCGATCCAGTCGCGGTAATTGCCGTACCCGGGCGAGCCTTCCGTCACGTTGGTGATCCGCTCTATCTCAGCGTCGATCTCGTGCCGCGAATCGCGGACGATGGCGTACGCCGCGACACCGAACTGCATCGGCGGCAAGTCGACGCCAAGCGTCTCCGACGCACGCTCGCGACGCTCGCGCATATCGGCGATTTTCGGGGCAATGCGCTCGGGCGGATCGCCGTGCATGACGTACGCGTCGCACTGCCGCGCGATCATCGTCTTTGCCGCCTCCGATTCACCGCCGGCATAGATGACCGGCCGCGGACGCTGAGGCCGACCCACCGGTTTCGGTTCGAGCACGATCTCGTCATGCTGATAGAAGCGCCCGCGATAGCTGAACGACGGTTTCGACCACGCGCCGTCGATCACGTCGAGCCACTCCGTTGTGCGCGCATATCGGTCGTCGTGCTCGTCGAACGCGGCGCCGAAGCGGCGCGCCTCGTCCTTCCACCACGCCGACACGACGTTGAGCGCGAGACGGCCGTTCGAGATCCGGTCGATGTTCGCCGCCTGCTTCGCGAGAATCGCCGGCGGATGGAACGACGGCCGGACGGCGACCATCAGCTCCAGCCGCTCGGTGACCGCGGCGAGCGCCGCGGCCGTCGACCATGCGTCGAGCGACGGCGCCGCGATGCCCTTGATGTCGTTGAGCAGGAGCTCGGCGATGAGCGTCAGATCATATCCGATCTCTTCGCTGCGTTTGGCGAGCCGGCTCACGTAATCCCACGACGCCGCCATCCCCTCGTCGTCGACGTTGCGCAGCCAACCGCCGAAAACGGGCAGCCAGTATCCGTATCTCATGGCAGCGCCGGGGCCGAGATGATCGCCGACGCCAGCGCGGTCGCCGTCTCGCGTGCCGCGCGACGGATGCCGCTCTCCGGCTTCCGCGTGTCGTGCTTCGGAGCGCCACCGTTCGCGCGCTCGAGCAGATAGTCGACGAGCGGGACCCACGGGTCGAAGCCGAGCACGTTCAACGGATCTGCAACGAAGTTCGAGAGCGCGTTGACGTCGTAGAAGTAGTGCTTCCCGTCGCGGTCGTCGACGAGATACTCGATGCCGCCGACGTCGAGCGATGCGCGCCGCGAGATCTCCTCGACCTGCTCGACGATCGCCACCGGCGGCTCATAGCGCTCGACCTTGAGCCCCGTCTTCGGCGCGTCCACCGCGCAAGCGCCGCGCACGAGCTCGACACCCGTCGTCGTCTGGCAGGCGTCGGCCGGGCACAGGTCGAACGACCCCACGGCCGGATAGACTTTGATCGCGTACAGGTACTTTCCACCCAACGTCTCGACGCGGACGATGTGCCCGTTCCGCAATGGCGCCGACTCTTGAACGAGCGCGACACCGTCCACGCCGAGGTCTACGTCACCGCGTTGCACCGCGCCGGCGAGCGCCGCCTCGTCCTCGTACCGCACGATCCCCGCACCGCTGCCGCCGATGTTGGCTTTGATGAGCACCGGATAGCGAAGTCCGGAGGCCGCGTCGACGGCGCGCGCCGGATCGTTGATGGCGATGGCGCGGGGGAACGGCAGCCCCAGCGCGTCGAGCAGATCGAGCTGGGAGGCTTTCGAGAGCTCGAATGAGTACACCGTCGAGCCGTTGACGACCGGCACGCCGAGCCGCTCGAGATGCTTCAGCCAATGCAGCGTGTGAAACGTGGTCTGACGATGCCCACGCAAATACGCCGACGGGCTCGCCCGATTGAACACGAGCGAGAACGGCACCTCGCGCTCGGCGGGGTCGAACGCGTGCGCCGCGGCGTCGAGGCGCGCATACGGCACCTCGCGCCGCTCCAGCTCGGTGAAGAGCGGCTTGAACCAGTCGGGATGTTCGTGGTAGATCGCGATCGGAAGCATGTGGTCGGTCCGGGTTTGGGTCGGTAGGAACCCGGCTCGTCTTCCCGCTGGACCGTTGCGCCGTTCGCGACTGTCGCGAAAACAAAAGCGCCCCGATCCTGACGTGGGATCGGAGCGCGAGTCGCAGTGAGTTGCTCGGTGCTACATGCGGACGCCCAGAATGCCACGTGTCGGGAGACACATGATACACGCGCAGGTGCAACACATCTTCGCGGTCTGGGTGGACGTCATGAGACGCAAGCTAGGGTGGGGGGGAAGGGCGTCAAGAGTGTTTATGTAACGTTTGTGTGAGCTAACAGCTAGACAGCTAATGGCTAAAGCGATCAGCGAATCGGAAGGGCGCGGCCGTTGGCCGCGCCTTTTTGGCGGCGGCCAAAGGCTTCTGCCCGCCGTGAACCGGGTAAGTCGCCATCAAGGGGCTGTAGTACTGTGGGTCATCTCGTTGCCGGAAATACTCATTGGGCGATTATCGCAAACTCCACGTTTGGCGTCGTGCGCGCGTCTTTAGTTACGAAATAGTGAAGTTGGTGGACCGACTCTCGTTGCGTGATCGAATACGAGTCGGTTCGCAGTTGAGCCGAGCCGCCGAATCAATTCGGTTCAATATCGTCGAAGGTTGCGGCCTAAACACGGACCCGCTCATGGCCGTGCATGTTCGCCGTGCACTCGGCTCCGCCAATGAAGTCGATGACCAGCTGGAGTCCCTTCGCGAACTCGGGTCTTTACGCTCGACCGATCTCTGGCTCATCGATGAGGTCCGCGAGATCCGAAGTATGCTGGCGAGTTTGCTTCGTCGATTGGAAGCCGACATCGCACAGAAGCGCCACACTCGTCGTAAGAAGCGAAAGTCCTAAGCAATTGCGTTGCGATTCGGGCCACGCGGAACTGAACGACGAATCCAAAAAAGGGCGCGGCCTTCGGCCGCGCCCTTCCGATTCGCTGAGGACTTTAGCTGTTAGCTGTCTAGCTGCCAGCTCAGGCTAAAACACCGACTCTAGCGACAGGTCCACTCTGAACTGCTTCTTCGGGTAGATCCCTCTCGCAACATCAAACCTGAACATCCCGTCCAGGAACGAAACGCCGACTCCGACGCCACTCATCGGCTTCACATTCTGGGTCATGTGATTCCGATCCCCGACCCATCCGAGATCTCCAAACACCGTCGGTCGCATGCCGGCGTCGTTGGAGCCGATCTCGAGCCGCGTGAGCCAGTAGGCGTTGCCCGACTGGGTCGAGTCCGGGCTCGGGCTTTGGCCGCGAATCGTCTTCGACCCGCCGAGGTACCAGAGACGCTGAGGCGGTAACGCCCCGAGCGAGCTCCCGCCGGACACGGTCAACGCCGAGGCGAGCCGGCCGAGGCCGTGTGACGCGGTGATGTCGAGCGCACCGCGGCCGTAGAGCGAATCGCCGTGGGCGGCCTCCAGTCTGAGATCACTAAACAAGCGCAAGCCGCGTGGATCGAGGCCGTGCTGGCTCTGGAATCGGATCGCCGCGCCCTGGTAGCTGCCGCGCCACGCGGTGATGTTCGCCGGGAAGTCGGAGCCGTTCACCGCGAAGTTCGTCTTGACCGCCGCGTTGCGTTGCTGCTCGACGAATGTCCGCCACTCGATGTGCGTGCCGCCGCCAAATCCGGCCTCGCGCGTTCCCGAGAGCTCGGCCCCCGTCGCGCGATAGTAAAAGCCTTCGTCGCGTCCGAACATGAGCGCCGAGAACGAGCTGCTGAAACTGAGCGGCTGTCCCCAGTCACTCGCCGACACCAGGCGGTTGTAGCCGCGCACGCTGACCGATTTCACGAGATTCGATCGCGTGGCGCCCAGCTCGACATTCGGCTCGAGATCCGCGAGCCCGATGCGGCCCACGGCATTCGCGGCGTATCCGCCACCAAGCTGCTGCTCGACCGAGATGCCGGCTGAAAAGCCTTCGACGCGATTGTAACGCATCAGCGCGGGACCGTAGCTCACCGATGGGGGCGGCCAGAGCTGCGGATGGAAGCTGAGCGGCGCCTGGGCGGTGAGCGACAGCGCTTGCTGCTTCAGCTCGTCGAGATCCTTCATGCTGAACACTTCTTCGCCCGGATCGTAGATCGACGCCGGCAGTTCCGGCGAGTGCTCGAGCTTGTCGGCATCGCACGGAACGCGCATCGCGATCGACAAGGTTCCCTCATAGCGCCGGCTCGTCGACACGCGCGTCTCGGCGGTGTCGCACACCATGACGCGCGGCTCGCGCACCTTGAGGCCTTGGCGGATCGAGTCGTTCTCGGCGCGAATGCGTGCTCGCCGGGCGAGTCGAACCGAATCACGCCACGCGGCGCGCCCCTCGGCGTCGAGCGAATCGGGCGGCCGCACGACGTTCACGACCGACTGGAGACGAATCGGTGGCAGCGAGTCCTTGGCGTTTACGCTCGCGTAGTTGAAGCTCTCCTGCATCTTGAACGGGACGTGCATGAAGCTCACCTGCGCTTGGCCTTCGGCGAGCCGAACGCGCGGGAGCCAGAAGCGTCCCTCGTACAACCCATACTCGATAGCGACCGCCGAAACCTCCGCTTTCATCGGCGTGATCATCGGCTTCACCCAAACGGGAACGTCGTCCATCGACTTCGGATCTTCCTGCGTCGCCACAGCCCAGATGTCCATCGGCACCGACATGCGGTACGCGGCGCGGACGAGTTGTCCGGATTTCGTGTCGAACCAGAGCGACCCGACCGTCAGATTCCACTTCGGCTCGCGCGGACGAATCTTCAGCTCGCGAAGCTGCACGGTCTTTCCGTCGGGTAGACGGAAGCTGATCGAGTCGCCCGTCTGGTACGTGTAGTAAGCCTCCGCGCCATCGGCGAGAGGATTCACGATCTCGCTCTCGTCTACCTGTGACCGCGCGATGTTGCCGCCGCCGACCCAAAGGGGCTCATACCCGGGATAGTACGGAATCTCTCCCATCAACTCCGGGTCGTTCGTCTCCTGCTGGATCTCTTTGCGGAGCTCCTTACTCGCTTCGTCGTGCGAGATCATCGGGATTGCCGTCCGGACGCCCTTCACGTCGACCCAAACACCGACGCCTCGCTGCCAACGAACGCGCGACGCCGCCTCGTGGCGGAAGAGCAACCGGTCGCGGCCGATTCGCCCGAAGCCCATGCCGACGGACAGCCGCTGGTGCGACATCGCGTCGTAGGCGACAAGCGCCGAGTCCTGTGTCAGACGCGCCTCTCGCGCCTTGAACAGCGTGATCTTGGACGTGGGGTCTTTGAACGCGCTCGCCGACAGCTCGGCGGTCACGGCGCGGCGATGGCCCTGGGTGCGACGACGCTCGTTGCTCGAGCCGGTGTCCACGGCGGCGCTGTCGCGAACGACAGGCAGTCGCTTCGAGCGGGGGGTCGGCGGCTGTTGCGATCCTTGGAAATACAGCGCGAATGCAGCGCCGAAGAGGAGCAGCATGTGGGAACCTCGAGGAGACCTGCCTATGCTACGTCGGTGTCAGGTCCGGGGTTTCGTTAGCTCGCGCCGCCATTGCGGCGCCGACCTGGCGTCGATTCCATTATGTCCTACTCCCATTGAACTGACCACGTGCAATCGCAGTCGACCCGCGCGACCCACGCCCTGCGCGTCGAAGGGCTCCGCAAGTATTACGGCGACGTACGCGCCGTGGACGGCGTGGACATCGCCGTTCCCCCGGGGGAATGCTTCGGGCTGCTTGGCCCGAACGGCGCCGGAAAGACTACGACGATAGAGGTGTGCGAGGGTCTCCTCACTCCTGACGCGGGCGTCGTCGAGCTCCTCGGACTGCGGTGGGACCATGACGAGCACGAGCTCCGCGAACGCCTCGGCATTCAGCTCCAGGAGACTCAGCTCGGCGAAAAGCTGACCGTCGAAGAAACCGTCCGTTTGTTTCGGAGTTTCTACAAGCGCGGCCGGGCGGTGGACGACGTGATCCATGTGGTGCAGCTCGACGAGAAGCGCGACGCCCGCGTTGGGAAGCTGTCGGGCGGACAGAAGCAGCGGCTCGCCCTCGCCTGCGCGATCGTCGGCGACCCCGACCTGTTATTCCTCGACGAGCCGACGACGGGCCTCGACCCGCAGTCGCGGCGGCAGCTCTGGGACCTGATCACCGAGTTCAAGCGGCTCGGCCGGACGATCATTCTCACGACGCACTACATGGACGAAGCCGAGATTCTTTGCGACCGCGTGGCGATCGTCGACCATGGCAAAGTGATCGCGCTCGGCACGCCCTTCCAGCTGATCGCGTCGCTCGGCGCGGAACACGTGGTGAGGTTCGGGCTGGCGCCGGAAACGCCGCCGATCGACGAGGCAACGCTGCGCTCACTCGACGGCGTGCGTGTAGCACGAGCGATCGCCGGCGAATACGAGTTGCAAGTGGGAGCGCTGCATCAGACCGTTCCGGCGCTGCTCGCCTTTCTCGCCGCGCGGCAACTGGAGCTGGCGCAACTGACGACGCATTCGGCGACGCTCGAGGACGTGTTCGTGTCGCTCACCGGGAGGCAGCTGCGTGATGACTGAGCAACACGGCGACAACCCGCTCCTTCAGCTGGTGCTCGTGCGCTTTCGCGAATATCTGCGCGAGCCCGAAGCGCTATTCTGGTCATTCGGCTTTCCGATACTGCTCGCCATCGGGTTGGGCATCGCGTTTCGCAGCAAGCCGCCGGACGTGGCGCACGTGGCGGTCGTGAGCGGCGCCGCGCGTTCGGCAGCCTACGTCGACGCGCTGCGACGCGATCGCGGACTCGCCGTCGAAGCGTTGTCGCGCGACAGCGCCCGCGTCGCGCTGCGCACGGGACGGGTCGCCGTGGTGATTACGCCCGGCGCGGACGGCGGTAATGGCGTCGAGTACGAGTATGACGACACGCGGCCCGATGCGCGAACCGCCAAGCTGCTGGCGAACGACGCGCTCCAGCGCGGCGAGGGACGGCAGGACGTGCTCGGCGCGTCCGACCGCTTCGTCCGCGAAGCCGGCTCGAGGTACATCGACTTCGTCGTCCCCGGGCTGCTCGGCATGACGATCATGGGCGGCGGCATCTGGGGGCTCGGCTTCTCGATCGTCGATCAACGACGCAAGCGGCTTCTCAAGCGACTCGTCGCGACGCCGATGTCGCGTGCGCAGTATCTCGCCTCGTACGTCGTCTCGCGCTTCGTGCTGCTCACGATCGAGGCTGTGGTGCTGGTCGGCGCGTCGGTGCTTTTCTTCAAGATCCCGATGCGCGGCTCGTGGCTGTCGATCGCCGCCATTGTAGTAATCAGCGCGCTCGCCTTCGGCGGACTCGGTTTGCTCATCGCCGCGCGATCGCAGACGATCGAAGGCGTGTCCGGGCTGATGAACCTCTGTATGCTGCCGATGTGGGTGTTGTCGGGCGTCTTCTTCTCGTCGGAGAATTTCCCGCGGGCCGTGCAGCCGTTCATCAAGGCGTTGCCGCTCACGGCGACGAACGACGCGCTGCGCGCGTCGATGCTGCGCGGCGTTCCGTTCGCCGCGCTCTGGCCTCAGCTCGGCGTGCTCGCGCTGTGGATGACGATCTGCTTCGCAATCGCGCTCAAGATCTTCCGGTGGCGATGACGTGACCGCCGACCTTCCCCGGCACGAGCTGCTGTCGCAGGGCCGCGCGGTGCTCGACTGGATCGCCGAGTATCTGGAGCATCCCGAGCGTTATCCCGTGCTGTCCGAGATGACGCCGGGTGAGGTGCGCGCGTCGCTTCCGTCGATGCCGCCCGCCCGCGGTGAGTCGCTCGACGTGATTCTCGAGGATTTTCGCACGAAGATCGTGCCGGGCATCACGCACTGGAATCACCCGTCGTTCTTCGCGTATTTCGCGACGTCGTCGTCCATCCCGGGGATTCTCGCCGAGATGTTGACGGCAACGCTCGACGTGAAGGCGATGCTGTGGAGGACGTCACCCGCGGCAACAGAGCTCGAGCAGCTCGTGACCGACTGGCTGCGCCAGATGCTGGGGCTCGGTGACGGCTGGTTCGGTATGACGACGGACACGGCGTCGATCTCGTCGATGCTGGCGCTGGCGGCGGCGCGCGAGGCGAAGCCGGAGCTCGAGATCCGCGAGCGCGGCATGGCCGGGCGCGCGGATCTGCCGCGGCTCCGCGTGTACGCGTCCGAGCATGCGCATTCGTCGATCGACAAGGGAGCGCTCGCGCTCGGCATCGGCTTGGAGAATGTCGTGCACATCGAAGCCGATGACGAATTCCGAATGAAGCCCGGTGCGCTCGCCGCGGCGATCGCGGAGGATCGCCGCCGCGGTTATTTGCCGCTGGCGTGCGTGGCGACGGTCGGCACGACGAGCACGTCGAGCATCGATCCGGTCCCGGCCATCGCCGAGATTTGTCGCGGCGAATCCGTGTGGTTGCACGTCGACGGTGCCTATGGCGGCGTGCTCGCGATCGTGCCGGAGAACCGGTATCTGCTGGACGGCGTCGACGCCGGCGCGGACTCGCTCGTGTTGAATCCGCACAAGTGGCTGTTCACGCCGTTCGACTGCTCGGTGTTCTACGTGAAGCGTCCGGAGATCCTCAAGCGAGCGTTTTCTCTCGTTCCCGAGTATCTCGTCACGCGGGAACAGGGCTCGGTGGTGAACTACATGGACTACGGCGTCCAGCTCGGCCGCCGCTTCCGCGCGCTCAAGTTGTGGATGGTGATCCGCGCGTACGGCGTGGACGGACTAATAGAACGGTTGCGGGAGCATCGCGCGCTGGCGCAGAAGCTCGCGGGCTGGATCGAGTCGGCCGGCGACTGGGAGCTGGCGGCTCCGGTGCCCTTCTCACTGGTCTGCTTCCGCTATTCGCCGCGCGGCGTGAGCGCGACGGAGCAGGATCGACTGAACGAAGCGATCATGCACGCGGTGAACGCGAGCGGCGACATGTTCATCTCGCACACGAAGCTCGCAGGACGGTTCACGCTGCGGTTGTCGATCGGGAATATCAGGACTGGCGAGGGGCAGGTCGCTGCTGCGTGGAATCGGCTCCAATCGGCCGGCCGTCATTCTCAGCGAGCGTAGCCAGCCGTCATCCTCAGCGAGCGTAGCGAGCTGGGGATCTATTCGATGAGTCGCGTGGCAGGGTCGGCCTCAGGCGAACCATAGTAGATCCCCCGCTCGCTGCGCTCGCGGAGGATGACAGTGACTCCCCTTGCCATCTGAGGGTAGTAGCCATATCATACCCTCACTGACTGAGGGTAGACGAATGGCCGACGCGGATCTCGATCTTCTGCAGGGCACACTCGACGTCATGATCCTCAAATCGCTGTCCTGGGGCCCGATGCATGGGTTCGGGATCGCGAAGTGGATCCGGCAGACCACCGACGGCGTTCTCCAGATCGAGGACAGCGCGCTCTACCCCGCGCTCCACCGCATGGAGCACCGCGACTGGATCGCGGCCGAGTGGGGGCTCACGGAGAACAATCGGCGCGCGAAGTACTACACGCTCACCACCAAGGGACGTCAACAACTTCGCGCGCGCGTCGCGAGCTGGGATCGCTACACGGAAGCAGTCACCAAGGTCGTGCACGCA
>DATMHK010000318.1:0-6967 GCA_035554995.1 Gemmatimonadaceae bacterium | reverse complement strand
CCACCACCTCCACGACCGCCGCCTCCGCGTCCCCCGCGACCGTCAGCGGCGCCTCCGTCGGCCCGGAAATTCGCCGTCGCCCCCGGCGGACTCGCCGTCATCGTGAACCGAACGTCCGTGTAGCTACACCCGGCGATCTTGCCCTCGGCCAGCGCGATGTCGGCCAGACCCTTGAATTTCGTCTCGAGCACCCGGCCGGACGGCGATGTTGCAATGATCTCCGCAACCAGGTCGCGCGAATACAGCGCGGCCACCGCCGTCGTAGCGCCTACACCGCGAATGAAATCTCGACGTGATGTCATATGAGGATTCCAGAGTCGATCAAACCGCTGGTGAGACTGACGTCATATAAAACTCCTCGATGCGCACGGGAGGCACGAGCGCCGCGTTCGCCGCGCCGAAGCCTTCGCCAAGGTCCATCGGCACCGGCTTACCGACGAGCGTCAGGTTCGAGTAGCCGACGATCGGCGACATGTTCCAGCGGAAATTCTGAACCGGCCCAACAATCTCGCCGTTCTCGATCAGGAACAACCCGTCGCGCGTCATGCCGGTGTTGAGCAACGCCTGTTCCTGCGACGGCACGCCGCGGATGTACCAGAACTGCGTAATGAGCAGTCCGCGGCGTGTTTGCTTCACCATATCCTCGATGGAAAGGTCCGTCCCTTCCATCGAGAGCGATTGATTCGTGTTCGCTCCCTGATTCGGACCAAAGGCCTTCAACACGCCTTTCTCGACCCACGTCACCGGCCTAGCCGGCTTGTTGTCGTTGAGGATCGTATTCTGGCGGAGGGTCGAATTGCCGATGTCGCTCTTCAGCGTGAACAACTCGCTGAAGAGCTTGTCACCGACTTTCTTGTTGGCCATGAATGACGCCGCCGACCCTGGCGCATTGTTGAAAAGGCCACCCCCGCCGCCACCACCCGCACCGCGTCCGCCGCCACCACCTCCGCCGCCGCCGCCGCCGCCGGGTGGAGTGTCGCCCGCGGCTGGTGGCGGCGCGTCAGGGCCGCCGGCACCAGGTGGTCCGAATCCACCGCCGTTTGGATTGAAGATGCCGAGCAGCAACGACAGAAACCGCGCGTTCGCCCGCGGTTCGAGAATGACCGTGTAGCGCCCGGGCTCGATCGCCTTCGCCTTGCGGCTCTTTAGCGCCTTGTTCGCCGCAACCGTCGTCAACGCCTTCGCGTCGACGTTCGAGATGTCTTTCACGCCCGTCGTGCCGGACCATCCGGAGCCTGTCCCGTCTGCCATGCGACAGGTGAGCGAAAATCCCATCTCCGCCGACCGATAGTAGGCGAACAGTCCTTTCGAGTTGGCGTTGCAGGTCGTGATGTCGTTCTTCGGAATGAACCCCGCTCCCAACACGCCCATGCGCTCCGCGGTGTCGATGCTGTCTTTCACCATCCGCGCCCGCTCGGCGGGACCATAGGCGATCATGTTCGGCAGGGCGCCGTCGACGGGGATGTACTCTTGAGCGCCGAGCAGTGCCGGCAGATTCGGATTGTCGTTGGCCTTCTGCGCTTCGTCGATCGCCTCGTCGATCATCTTCTTGAGGCCCGCGTCGCTGAAATCGCGCGTCGTCGCGTTGCCTTGCTTTTGTCCGATGCGTACGGTCGCGGCGATCTGGCGGTCGTACTGCACGAGGTTTGTCGTGATCGACGAATTAGCCCAGCGGGTGCCGGAGCGCTCGCCGCCGGTCAGATTGACTTCCACCGAGTCGGCTTTCGCTTCCGTGCCGAGCGCGATGACCTTGTCGACGAGAGCTCGAGCTTCTTCGCGAGTATACATGAGTGAGGAATCAAGTGAGTCAACAAAACACGCTACCGATTATTCGCGCGCCATCGTCCGTTCGTTGAAGGCCCAACGCCCATCGCCCATCGCCCACCGCCCACCGCCCACCGCCCATCATCGCAGACCTTGGCGGCGACGCAGCCACCATTCCGCCGAAAGCGCGAGCACGAAGGGTAAGATCCACCATGCGGAACGGAAAGGATGCCAGACCGTTCGATCGGAGCGGGGCCGGATTGCGGCATCCAGCGCTGCCGGCAGTCGGCCGATGTCCCGTGCCTGGAAAAGCCGTCCGCCCCGCGATGTTGCCCACGCGCTCGACAGCGTCGGCGAGGACGGCGTGGCCATTCGGACGTCCGCGGACACGATCAGGGGGATGTCGGCCGTGTGCCCACCGCTCGCCACCGTCACGCGATAGACACCCGGCCGTCCCGGGGCTCGCATGGTACCGGTGAATCGGCCGACGTTCCCCTCGGGCCACATTCGCACGCGCGTGCCGGGTTCGAGCGTCGCGCTGATTGACGGACGAATCGCGCCCGCGCCGGAAGCTGCGTCCGGATCGAGCGCGACGTCGCGGATGGTTGCGTACACTTCAACCGTCTCGCCCGGCTTGGCGATCGCCGGCGCCGTTTCAACGAGCAGCGGCGGCGGTGCCGATGCCGCGGCGTCGGCAATCACTGTTCGCCAGAAGCGGTCGAACGTCGATGACGCCGGATCACGGAACCGCCACGCGTCGAGCGCCCCGCTCACGATGAGCCGCCCGGCGCCGACGGGAGTTTCCCAGACGATCGGTTTGGTGTCGCCGGCGATGACCGTCGCTGCCGCCGGGAGACGCGCGGGTGCCACCGTGACGGCGGCTCGCAGCGTGAGCGAGTCGCCGCGCGACAGCGCGAACGTGGCCGGCACTCCGCGACTCGACGACCAGGCGGTGGCGCGAGTCAGCCGTTCGTACGGGCCCTGCGTCGAATCGTCGAGCAGGAAGACGACGCTCCCGCCGCGGCGTCGCATGAATGCCTCGAGGCCACCGACGTTTCGCGCCGACAGCGCGTCTGGTGCTCCGATCACGAGCACATCGAATTCCGAGAGCGTCGACGGGTCGTCGAGCGTCGCCGGAGGACGACCGGCGTTGGTGCTGACGTTACGCGCCGTAACGGTCCGGCTCGTGACGGCAAACTGCGGATCGCGTTCGAGTGCCCGGCGCACAAAGGTCGAGGTCCACGACGGACGCGGATCGAAAAACAAGATGGTTCGGCGACGACTCACGACGTCGAGCGTCGCGTCAGCGACCGTCGTCGATTGCGCACCGTCGACGCTTGCCGAGACCCGAACGCCGGCGGGCCCGAGTGACGAGGGGACGAAGCCCATCGGAATCGAGAACGTGCTATCGTGGTCGACGCGGCGCGTGACGCGGTCCATCGCCGCGCCCGCCACGCGCAACGTCACGTCCAGAGGCCGGCCTGCCGCGCCGCGAACATTGACCGTGGCCAGCACTGGAACGCGCTCATCGAGCGTTGTGGCCTGTGGAACATCGAGCCGGTCAATACTCACTGTCGGCTCACCGCTGTCAGCGACGACGACGAACGCCGGCGACGGAAACTCGTCGCCGGATATCGGCGGTCCGTCGCCAACGATCACCGCGCCGCTCGCGCCAGCCACGGGACTTCGCGCGACCGAGAAGCGGCCGCGCAGCGCATTGGTCACCGCGTCCGCCAACCGCGCGTCACGGGCGGAATCCATCGCCGACACAATCACGACAGGCTTGGTTCGCCGGTCCCGTGTGATGGCGGGATCGACCAACGCCGCGAGGGCGATGACGACCGCCACGCCTCGCAGTCCAGCGCGCTGCATCGAATCGCGTGTCATGGTCTCGACGTCCGAAGGGCGTCGACGAGCGCGCCGTGCATGCGTCGCTCGCCGAGGTCGGATGTAACGCTCGGCGCGTCGGGAAGACCGCGACGCAAGAGTCTCACGATGGCATTCGTCGCACGGTCCAACGCGACGGTGGTTTCATCCGGACGACGCGCGGACATCGCCGCCGCGGCGGCCGAAAGCTGCGCGCTCACATCCTGGAGCGCCGGCGAGGATGGGTCGACGCGCAGTGCTTGTTCGGCGAGGGTCGACGCTCTAGCCGCGTCGCTCGAACCGTGGTCTCGCTTGCCCGCCAACGCCGATGCGTCGGAAAGCACGCGTCGCAGCGTCACCGAAGCTACATCCCGCGTCGGCTCGGCCGGCGGTCGAACATTGCCCGTTGCGTCGGCCAAGCTTCCGGTCAAACGTCGCGACGGGTCGAGCCGCTCGCGAGTCGCGAGCGCGCGCAGGAGAATGCGCGAGTGCGAGAACGCCCGTTCGAGCTGAGTGAGCGCGGCACGTTCGTGAGGGAGCGCCGTCGTCGGATCGGCGGTCCCAAGTGACGCCGCGGCGCGGCTCATTGCGCGAATTCCCCGAATCAACGCAACGTGTCCCGCGTTCGCCTCGTGCCCCGCGAGGATGTCCGACTCGCGACCGGCTTCTTCCTCCTCGTTGATGTCGGTCATGCTCGCCGCCACGTCCGGCGCGTCGGCGAGCTCGCCGCCGAGCATGAAGACGAACTCCGCACGGACCTTTCGTTGCTCGGCGGCAAGCTGTTGCGACTCGTCGGCGAAATCGGCCGGTGCCATCGAGGCACGGCGCGCGATGAGTCGCTCCGTTTTCACGATGACCATCTGCTGACTGACGGCGTACCGCTCCTGCTCGAAGTCGGCCGCGAACCCGGGCGCGGCGACACCACCGGGCGCGGTGATCTCCGCGATATATGAGTCGGATTCCGCCGTGCCGCCGGATGACCGACGGTCCGCGGCAATCGCCCGGTATACCACCATGTCCCCGGGACCAAGCTCGAGCGAGTCCAGCGGCAACACGCCGCGAGCGATCCACGCATGATCGTCCCGCCGCGTAATCGTCAGAGGGATCTCCCCTTCGACGAACGTGAACCGTTCGCCGGATCCGGACACCTTCGTGTATCGCATCGCGAGCGACGCGAGGCCGATGTCGTCGCTCGCCTCGATCGCGACGGCAATCTCGCGGCGGGCATCCGGAAAGCGCTGGTCTCGGCCCGGTGTGGCAACGCGGACATGGGGCAGGGAATCGGGGAGCACCGTCAAGCCAATCAGCCGCCGCTCGCTGACGCGGTCGCCGCGTCGGGCTTGAATCGCGATAAACCCATCGGCGGTGGCGACGATTTGGCGCGTGAACGCCGATCCCTGCTTTGTCAGTGAGTCGAGCGACGAAAGCGTCTCCACGGTCACGCGCTCGCCGTTCGCCCTCACCGCGACGGAAAGAGTGCTACCGGCCAACGCCGTGATGCGCGAGGGATCGTGAATGGTCGTTACGGCGCGGCCAGCGTATGCCGGCGGCGTCACCGTCACGTCGATGCCGTGAAGAGCGGGCGGTGACGTCGGCGAGTCCGCCGGCTCGCCGCGAAGTGAAACCGATGCCGGGAGGAGCGCGCGGCTGACCACCAACAGCCACGTCGCGAACAATGCCCCGGCCGCGACGGCCGATCGCCGCGTCGGCACCAGCGCCGCAGGATCGAGCTGATCGACGAACCTTGCCGCCCTGCTCAGAACCAGCTCCGGCACGTATCCGGAAGTCTCCGTCCCGAAGAGCTCCGACGCCGTCACGATCAAGTTGCGGCTCGCGGGGGCTCGACGTTCGACCACATCGGCCACGCGACGGCGGCGATTCGCGGTCAACGCGAGACCGGCGATAACTCCGGCGATCACCGCCGCGCCAAAGAACGCGAGCGTCAACGCCGTCGCACCGCGGCTCGGCCAACCGGCAATCGCCAGAATGATGGCGAGTGCGGATCCGGCCGTCGCACCTTGGATGGCAGTCTTCAGCACCAGTCGCCGGTGGACGCGGGCGAGAAACGCGACGACCGACGCGCGGTCAGGCTGCACGCGTACGCTCCTCGACCGCCGATGCGACCGCGCCCTGAGCCCGGCGGCGAAGCGGAAGTTCGATCACGAGAAGCGCGATCACCGCGATCCAGAGCCATCGCGCGTCCGATTCACCATTCGCATCAGGCGATCGCCGTGGTGACGCATTTCGCGCGGGCCGCGCGAGTGCCTGGACTTCTCGCTCCGAAAGCGTCTCAGGTTCGAGCTCCGCGACCGGAGGCGCCACGGACAAGGCGGCCGCGGCGTCTGCAGTGATTCGCGCCGACGCCAGCGAGCCCGGTGCCGAGTCGGTGAACAGCAGCAACTGCCGCCGGCCGCCGGCGGATCGCACTCCAAATCGCGACACGTCGTTGCCGCGAGCGCTCAGACCTTTCAGCAGGTCGACCATCCACGGCGCGTACGTGGATGCCGCCGCGCTCTCGAGCGCTCGCCGGCCGGTGTAGCCAGGAAACACGATCGCCACCGCGCGGGTGGTGTCGGTCGGCGAGGGTATCGCCCTAGTCGCGGCGGCGGTTCGCGTTGCCGTCATCGCCGTTCGATCGCCGTCCGCGCCGAGCAGTGTGACGGCGCTGTTGCTGTCGCTCCCGGCCGGCGCCCACTGGGTCTCGACGGGTGCGGTACTCGCCACCGGGATGCGATGCGGCGTCACGCCAACGTCCGCCGTAACCATGCGGACGTCGCTCGAGTCGAGTCGGCCTCGCTGAAAATCCGAGATGACCGCGAGATCAGCATTCTGGTGATGGCTCGTCAACCAGGCGGCTGCGCCCTGAAGTACCTGCGCCGGATTGTTCGTCTCGATCACCACGCTTGTCTGGGCCTCGCCAGCCAGCATCGCCGCGATGCGTCGCGCCGAGTCGAGGGCCGTCGAACCCGAGGGGGTGAGGCGGCGCATGCTGGCGCTCGTATCGACGACGATCGCGCGAGCGAGCCCACGCTCCATTGCTCGTTTGCGCTTCGCGGTCAAAAGCACTGGTTGGGCGAGGGCGAATGCGGCGAGCGCCACGATCGCGCATCGCACCGCTAGCAGAATGGGATCTTGAACCCGCGTGCGTCGCGTCGGCACCAGCTGCGACGGATCGATGAAGCGGAGCGACGGAAACCGGCGCGTTCGCGCGTGGCCGCGTGCGAGAAGGTGAATCAGCACCGGCAACACGACGCCGGCGAGCCCGATCAACGCCAACGCGTTCAGCCAGATCACCGCGCCACCATTCTCGCGCTGTTGCGGAGCGGTGGACGCGCGG
>DATMHK010000317.1:0-8153 GCA_035554995.1 Gemmatimonadaceae bacterium | reverse complement strand
ATGTGCAGATGACCACCGACGGCGGCGCGCACTGGACCGACCTTACGCCTCGGTTCGCACTTCCCGCCGTCCGGTACGTGAGCAAAGTCGTCGCATCCCGACATGACGCGCGCGTCGCGTATGTGACGTTCGACGGGCACTGGGACGACGACATGAAGCCGTACCTCTTCCGAACGTCGGACGGCGGCGCGACGTGGACGTCGATCGCAGGCGACATCCCGGCCTGGAAGCCGATCAAGACGCTGGAAGAAGATCCGCGAAACCCAAACGTCCTCTTCGCCGGCACGGAGTTCGGCCTCTACTACACGACGGACGGCGGCGCGCACTGGACGATGCCGGCGGGCAACGTCCCCCCGGTGATGATCGATCGGATCATCGTCAACCCGCGCACGAACGATCTCATCCTCGGCACGCACGGCCGCAGCGTGATCATCCTCGAGGACATCGCGTCGCTCGAGCTCACGACGCGCGACGAGGTTCAGCTCTTTCCGCTTCGCGCCGCGGTCGAGGTGCAACGATACCGCGATCTGCCGTGGCCAGGCGGCGAACAGTTCGTCGCGCCGAATTCGCCCGTCGGGACATACATCACGTATTCCATCGCCACCGATCCGCCTCGTCGTGACTCGGTCACGATCCGCGTGACGGCGCCCGACGGATCGGTAGTCGACGAGCTCTCCGGTCCCGACGCGAAGGGCACGTTTCGCGTTCTGTGGGACATGCGCTATCGCTTCAAGTATGTTCCGCCGGCTTCGGACTCCGGATTCTACGGCCCGCCACGCGCGCCGTACGTGCCACCGGGGCGATACACCGTGAAACTGATCGCCCGTGGTCGCGAGCTCGCGCAGTCCGTCGACATCACGGCAGATCCACGGGGCGCAAGTACGCCCGAGGGACAACGCGTTCGCGCCGCGATCAACCTCAAAGCGCGCGATATCAGCCGAGCGTACTATGACGCGATCACGACGATGGACGCGATCGACGCGGAGGTCGCGCGGCTGCGGCCGCTCGCCAAGGATCGTCCGGACGCCGACAGTGCGTTGACCTCTTTCTCTCGGACGGTCACACAACTGCGCCAGCGAGCGAGAGGCAACAGCATCGTGTCCGGCATCGGCCGCCTGTTCGATCTCACGGCGGCCATCGAGTCTTCATCGATGCCGCCGACCGAGGCCCAACGTCGCTCGATCGACGCGTCTGTCGCCGAGTTCACCGACATCGTTGCCAAAGTGAACGACGCCGTGACCAAGACCTTGCCTGAAGTCCAGACGAAACTCGGCCAGCCGGCAACCCGTTTTCCCTCTGTCAGACCGCCACAGTGATCCTGTCCCCACCCCCAAGCGTCATGACCCGCCTTTCCTCCCACGTCCGTGCTCTCGCATTTCCGCTTCTGCTGATCGGAGCGCCGGGCGCCGCCCGAGCCGTTCCGCCGCGATTCAGCATCAGCTTCACCAGCGCCGCGCACGCCGGCCCGATCACCGGACGGCTCGTGCTGTTCCTCGCCAAGACGAATCAGCCGGAGCCGCGACTCGCGCTGCAACCTCGCGGCCCGGCGATCTTCGCGATCGACATCGACCAGCTGCAGCCGGGTCAGTCTGCCACGATCGACAACAGCGCGATCGGATTCCCCGGCGCGCTCAATGATCTGCCGCCGGGCGACTACTACGCCCAGGCGGTGATCAACGTCTACGAGCAAGTTCACCGCTCAGACGGCAAAACGATCTGGGTACATCTCAACGACGGACACGTCGAGTTCTTCAACACCGCGGCCGGCAACGTCTACAGCGACCCCGTGCCGGTGAAGCTCGGCACAGACGGCACGGTCTCGCTCTCGATCACGCACGTCATGCCCGCGCAGCCGAAGCCGCAGGACACGGAATGGCTCAAGCACGTGACCATCCAGAGTCCGATGCTCACGAAGTTCTGGGGACGTCCGATCTTCGTGCAGGCGCACGTGCTTTTGCCGAAGGGCTACGCCGAGCATCCGAACGTCTACTATCCGAGCGTCTACACGCTTGGGCACGGACAGACGCCGCTCTCGTTCTCGACCACTCCGCCGCGCGCGCCGAATGCCGTCAGCCCGGTGACCGGGCTCGAAAGCGGCTACGCGACGTACCAGGCGTGGAGCGGCGACAACTATCCGCGGCTCATCGCCATCACGCTCGAGCAGCAGACGCCGTACTTCCCCGATTCCTACTCGGTGAACTCGGTGAACAACGGTCCGTACGGTGACGCGATCACCCAGGAGATCATGCCCGAGCTGGAGAAGCGCTTCCGGATCATCCCCAAACCGTATGCGCGGCAACTCGAGGGCGCGTCGACGAGCGGCTGGCAGTCGCTCGCGTTGCAGCTGCAGCACCCCGACTACTTCGGCGGCGCTTGGATCTTCCAGCCGGACCCGATCGACTTCACGCGCTACGGTGAAGTGAACATCTACACCGATACGAACGCGTTCTCGATGCCGACGGGTCCGTTCACGAGGCTCGAGCGTCCATTTCAGCGCACGACGGACGGGCAGCCGGTCATCACGATGCGCGAGCTCAGTCGCTTCGAGGCGGTCCTCGGCAGCAAAGGCCGCTCGTCGTACCAGCTCGAGGCGTGGGAAGCGATCTACGGTCCGATCGACGCGCAAGGCTACCCCGTTCCACTCTGGGACAAGCTGACGGGGACGATCGACAAGAACACCGCGACGTACATGCGCGACCACGGCTACGATTTGCGGGCGTACGCCGAGAAAGAGTGGCCGACGATCGGGTCGAAGCTCGTCGGGAAGCTACACTTCTCGGCCGGAGACATGGACGATTATTGGCTCAACCTCGCCGTTTACAAGTTTGAGGATTTTCTCAAGTCGACGACGAACCCTCACTACGAGGGTGATTTCGTGTACGGCCGTCCGATGAAAGGCCATTCCTGGCATTACGCGACGTGGGCGGAGCTCATGCGCAAGGTCGGCGCGACGATCAAGTCGCAGGCGCCCTCCGGCGAGAACACCGCCGCCTGGAACTATTGAACCCAAGAGGAGACGCACTATGAGCCAACAACTGGAGCGCGACGTACGCTTTCTCAAGCGCTACGCGGTCGTGACGACGATGCTGATGATCGCGGCGTCGGCGATGGCGTTCGTGCGGCCGACGCGACACGAGGCCGTCGAAAAGTTCACCGAGATCGACGTCGAGCGCATCAATGTGATGGAGCCCGATGGCAAGTACCGGCTCGTGATCTCGAACCGCCCACGGTCGATCGGGCCGATCTACAAGGGGAAACCGTTCGGCTACGCCGGCGGCAACCGTCCGGGACTGATCTTTTTCAACGACGAAGGGACTGAGAACGGCGGTCTGACGTTCACGGGGACTCGCGGCCCCGATGGACGCTATCGCGCGTCGACCCACATGTCGTTCGATCAGTTCAACTCGGACCAGGTCTTGAACCTCGACTACCAGGACAACAACGGACGTCGAGTCACCGGCTTCTCGATCAACGATCGCGCCGATATCGACATCTACGACTATGTGAAACAGAGCGAGGCGCTGGCCGCTCAGTACAAGACCGACACGGCAGGGATGAAAACGGCGATGAACGAGTGGATCGCCGCGCAGGCGAAGGGCGTGCCTCCCTTTGCCCAGCGGATGTTCGTCGGCCGCGACCAGCAGAAGAACGCGGTGCTCAATCTCTCCGACCCGAACGGAAAGCCCCGCCTTCGTCTCGTCGTCGATTCCCTCGGCGCCCCGCGCATCGATTTCCTCGATGCGACGGGCAAGGTCACCAACACGATCAAGTAGCAGCAGGAGTCCCTAGCATGAAGAAGCTTCTCTTGATCGCCGCGCTCCTGCGGGGTGCGTCCAGCCCGGAGGAGCTCGCGCGGCAAGTCATGGAGACCTTCGCGTCGGGGACGCCCGAGCAGTTCGCGTCGATCTATCCCGACTCGGCCGGTCGCGTGTTCATGCGCGAAGCGCGCGGGACGCGCCGGTCCGAGCTCGCGCAAGTCGTCTGGAAAGGACCGCACCGCGCCATTCTCTTGCTCGGCGGCGCCGTTCGCGGACAGTCCGCCGAGCGAAACGCAGCTGTAGGCGGCAACGAAACGAACGGCGCCCGGCACTTCTCCGGCTTTTACGAGGCCGTTGAGAAAAACGGAGCGTGGACGATCACGCGACAGGTGCCGTTCGACAGCGCGAACTACATTCGCTCCCAGCGCCTGTCCGTGACGCTGACGCCGGCCGTCGGGCTCGACGTCGTCGATACGATCCGACTGTCGGTCGGCGTGCCGTACGGCATTGGCCTGCGGCTCAACAATGCTGTTCAACTGCGGGACGTCCGGCTCGACGGCGCCGAAGTAGAACATGCCTTCGGTGGAGGCGTGCTCTGGATCAAGGCGCCGGCAAAATCGCGGTCGCAGCTCGTGGTGAGTTACCGGCTCGCCGCATCGCGCGCGATTCGTAGCGAGTCGGATTCCGCTGCCGCGCCAGAGTTCGGAAGCTTCAACAACACGGACGTCTGGCATCCGTTCTTCAGCTATCTGAGCGCGAACGACCTCGCGGACATCACCGCGACGGTGCGAATTCCCTCCGACTACTATCTCACCACGACAATTCCGCAGACCGACACCGTTCGCGACGGCGTGAGAACCGTCTCCGCGCGCAGCCTCCACAACGAGTTCTTGCTGGCACTGATCTACGATCGCGCCTGGCGCCCGCAGACCACTGATTTCGGCACGTTCCGCTTCGAGTCGTTCACCGCGCCGTCGTTCAAGTACTCTCACGACTCGTTGGCGAAGTTGACGAAGCTGGTCTATGACGTGCTCACGCCGCGCTTTGGCGAGCCGCAGTTTCCGTCGCGCTATCTCGGCGCTGTGCAGGCGCGCGCGCTGGGGCAGGGTGGATTCAACGTGCGCATGAACAACACAGCCGTCTCGGGATCCGGCGGCGGGGTCGTCGAGTCGCGTTTGTCACAGGGCTTCGGACACGAGACGGGCCACGCGTGGACGATGAACGGCACCGGCCTCGCGTCCAACTTCCTGCACGAGGCGTGGGCAACGTACGTCGAAGCGCTGTTGCTGCGTCGCCTCTACACGCCGGATGACGAGCGCACTTTCTGGGAGCAGCAGCGCAACGCATACATGGTCGGTAACGATCGCGCGGGCTTCGCCGGCGGTTTCGAGGGACAGCAGAGCATCCTCGCCAACTACGACAACGGGCGAATTCACTACCGCAAAGGCGTCTGGATTCTGGCGTCCGGCAACTACGTCATGGGCGATTCCGCGTTCAATCGCGGTATGCGGCTGTACATCGACGGCATGGGGAAGGGCCCGGCCGGATATGAGGAGCTGATCGCGGCCTGGTCGAAGGCGGCGGGCCACAGCATGAAGTCGTTCGTCATGCCCTGGCTGACGAGCAAGTACATCCCCGACGTCGATGCGCGCGTCGAGAGTGGGCGGCTGATCGTCTCGCAACGACAACCCGGCGAACTGTTCGATCTGCCGAAGCTCGAGATCGAGTTGACAACCACCGGCGGCACGACGCGCCATCTCGTGCACCTCGCCCATCGGTCCGACACGTTGCGCCTGGGGGCGATCGGTGAAGTGAGCCGGGTGACCGTGGATCCCGACCACCGCTTCCTGCTCCAACGCTATTGGGGCGAACGCATAGTTCGATTCGAGCTTCCCGCCTCGAGCGCAGGAAACGCGACCGCAGTGTCGCTCGCCGGGAACTTCCTTCGCGCCCCGATTCCGGCGACCAAGCAAGGCGACGCCTGGGTGGTCGAAATCCCGATGACCGAGGGACGGTACGCGTGGGCGTGGCAGCTCACTCCCAGCCCGGGGGCGAGCTCTGACAGCCTGATGTCAGGTATCCGGACCGTCCGACCGGCCGAGCGCGTCTCCAACGCCTATCCGGGGCGCTAAGGTCCAATCGTCCTGATATTTCGGTCAGGCGGCCGGGGTGCAGCACGACTTTTCCTAAGAGACTATTCGCCCCCCCCGGCCAGGTGGGCGACTGGAACGGGATGCAACGCCGGAACTCGCCCGGGGTACTACCGACCGTAAGCGATCCACGGAGGAGTCGCATGTCCAAGTTCAGTTTTTCGGTCCGTAGCATCGACTCACGGCAGGAAGGCGTGATCGAGAGCGACTCGTTCATTGCGGCAGTCGATGCACTCGGTGACCACATGAAGATCCACGCGGGCGATGTGCTCGAGATCGGCGTTCTTGGTTTTCCGCCGGCGCACTACGAGTGCGTTGGAGAAGCTACGTCTGGTTATCCCTTGTGGATGCCGACCGGCCGGCTCGCGGCCTGATCGCGCGTCCCATGTCCGGCGAGTAGGTCGCCCATCTCGAGGGCGTTGGTAGTTCCGTAGTTGGCGTAGCAGTTATTGAAAACAACGTGCACGCGCTCGGCTTCCTCGGCGAGCTCCAGGATCAGCGACAGCCAATCCTCGAGCTCGCCGGGGTCGTATAGGTACCTGTATTTCTCGAGGACCGTCGCTTCGCGCGCCCCCCACATCTCGCTGCGTCGTCCGTGCAGGCGGACGATGGCGAGGTCCGGTGTCGTGATCGCGGGAACGATCGGCAGACTCGTTTCTGTTCCCGGCGGCGTGTCGGCGACGACGTATGTCATGTCGTGATCCCGAAGTTGCGCCCACAGACGCTCGCGCAACCGCGGCTCGAGCCAGGTCGGATGCCGGAACTCCACGGCGACGGGAAGATCGCCCAGTTGGTCGCGCGCCCGGTCGAGCATCTGCGGGGTCGAACGGTTCGGATGAATCCAGGGCGCGAACTGGAGAAGAATCGCGCCGAGCTTTCCTGACTGATGCAACGGCTCCATCGCATCGCGGAACAGACGCCAGACCAGGTCGCGAACCTCGAGAGGCAGGTCCTTGGCGTAGACTCTCGATCCCTTCACCGCTTCGGGCGGAATCCCGTCCTGAATCAGCTTTGGAAGGCGCTTCACGTCCGTAGCATGACCGGTCATCAGCGCGTGCGCTTTCACGTTGAAGACGAAATCGGGAGGCGTGCGCTCCACCCAACGTTCGGTGAGCGAGCGATCGGGAATCGCGTAAAACCCCATGTCCGCTTCGACCAGTGAGAAGCGCGACGCGTAGTAGCGAAGGCGATCCTCCGGCTTCTTGACCTGCGACGGATAGAACACGCCGCTCGCTGTGAGAGTCTTGTCGGTCCAGCCGGCCGTCCCGACGCGAACGTCGGCGCCTTCGATGAGAACCCGCCGGCCGTCGGCATGTTCATCGGCGCGCCGGCGAGCGAGCTCGGGACCAGGGTCGTGACGCGTGTCGGGGGGCATCGGATCGCTCGCTAGCTCCTTCCGCAAACTAGCGAGCGAGGGCCGTCAGTTCGTCTTTGCCGTCAGTATCTGTTTTCGACAGATGGGACAGGGCCCCAGCTTGGCCTCTTGCCCGAATACGACGATCACTGGTCCCATCACCACGGTCTTCTTTTCCACCGTGTCATTCACGGTCGCCGTCACCGTGACCGCATTGCCGTCGAGTCTCCCGGTGAATCGCGCTGGTACGCTCGGCCCGACGGCCACGGGAAAGGCGTGAAGCGTGTAGCTCCCCGCGACGTCGAACTGACCGTTCGAGTTGAGTACGATCCGGCCCGATGCGTCGCCGTAGGTGCAGCCGACGTGCAGATGCATCGCCGTGTCGCTCACGATCAGTCCCGCTCCCTCTCCTCCCCAATTACCGAGTGGGAGAAGCCCGTCGGCCGGCGGCGCGCTGGTGCGAGATGACGAGCAGGCTGCGGCCACCACGAGAGCGGTCGTGGCGGCTGCAATCGATCGTCGGACAAGGCGTCTGGTCACTGGTTGTGCGTTGAGCTCTGCCTACAATGGCCAAACCACGTGGCAATAGTTCCCGTCACCCGTGACACCGGGCTACCCCTCTATTGGGACTCCTTGTCGAGCAAACGTTTTTTACGCTCTGTGCCCCATTTGTAGCCTGCCATGTCCCCGTCCCCTCGAACGACGCGGTGGCAGGGGACTATCACGGCGAGCCGATTGGTCGCGCACGCCCGTGCCACGGCGCGCGATGCGCTCGGCTGTCCGATCGCTTTCGCCACCTCGGCGTAGGACCGTCGCGTTCCAGCAGGAATCTCGCGCAGCGCCCGCCACACACGCTGCTGGAACTCGGTGCCCTGCATGTCGAGCGGGACA
>DATMHK010000316.1:0-9267 GCA_035554995.1 Gemmatimonadaceae bacterium | reverse complement strand
CGCGCCAGCTCGATCAGGGCACGCGGATACTCCTGCCTGGTGTAGGACACCACGCCGCCGAAGCAGACGACCAGGTCGAATGCCCCGTCGTCGAACGAATGGAGATCGAGCACGTCACCGGTTTGAAACGACTCCACCCGCTCGATCACGCCGCGTTCAGCGAGCCGCTGCCGCGCGATGTCGAGTTGAACTTGGGACAAGTCGACGAGCGAAACGCGCGCGCCCATCGCCGCCACGTCGATGGCGAATCGACCCGGGCCGGAACCGACGTCGAGAACGTGATAATCCGCCTCGACATAGTCCTCCAGGATGTGCCGGTGCACTGCGTAGCTGCTCCGTCCCTGGAAATTCATTTCGAGGCGCTGCCACTCGCGTTCGCCGAACGCGTCGAAGTAGCCGCGGACAGACTCGGCGTCGTAGGTCACTTATTGGTGGGCTTGTCGGGTGGGGACTTCTGGGCTCCGCCGAGAAGTTGTCGAATGGTTTCGACAACGAGTGAAGGCTGATCGAGCTGAACGTGATGCCCGCTTTGGGTCGCGATCACCTGGCGCCCGACGCTCGACATCGCCGCCAATTCGGCGTGATCGCGACGATGCTGCTCCTCCGTCGCGGCGCCGTCCGGCCCTTTTTCCTCCGGCATGCCGCGCGTGATGACGACGAGCGGCAACGCGCCAAGCACATGCTCTTTCGCAAGGCGCGCGGCGCGCAATTGCATGATCTCCTCGATATCGAACGGATTGACCGCGGCGGCGACATGTTGCCACCGGCCTAGGGCCCACGTTCGCATTCGCTGTGCGTCCGACGGAAGTTTGGAACGCGGCCCCGTGTTGGCGTCCGCGACGGAGCTCGCGGCGCCGGCCTTCATTTGAGCGAGTGCCGCAGGAGGGATGTCGCTCTCTCTCAGCGGTGTTGACCGGTTGATCGGAGGAAGGGGCTTCGATGCCCCCATCTCGGAAGCGCGGACGACCTGTCCGTTCGCGAGCATCCGCAGCGGATTGTCCTCACCGGCGTCCACGAGGACCATTCCGGCGACCTCGCTGGGATAGACTGCCTGGTACGTGCGCACCAACCAACCGCCGTACGAATGTCCGACCAGGACGTAGGGCGCTGCCTCTCCACCTCGTTCGAGCAGAGTGTGAAGCTCGTAGACAACCTGATGAAAGGTTCTTGGATGGGGCCCAACGTCGCTCCAGCCGTCGCCCGCTCGGTCGTACGAGCAGACGCGCGCGAATCGTGAGACCTCCGGCTGGACGAGGCTCCATTCCACGGAGAAATCGCCGACGCCGGCTTCCAGAACGACAACAGGTTGACCCGTACGCGGCTGCCCGGTGCAATTCAGATGCAGGCGCCAGCCGCCGACATCAATGAGCCGGCCGGGAGCGGGCAGAGGCGGATTGTCGGTCGCGACTTGAGCACCACCGACGCCTGTAAGCGCGAACATGCCGATCACGGACCAGACACCGAGGTGGCGCATGACCATGCTCCAGTGCAGGTTCACCTGAAACCAACACGAATCCATGACAGCCGCAACAACCCCGACTCCATCCCCAACGCTCCGCCAGTACGACATCAGCGCGCGCTCGACCGACATCTTCGGCCGCGTGCTGTGTACTGCGCGCGATCACCACTTCATCGTCGACGGGCCGGTGCAGAATGGATGCCCGGGTGAAGAGATCACACCCGTCGAGATGTTCCTGTCGGCGGTCGCGGCGTGCGGCGTGGAGCTCGTGCACGTCATCGCGAAGCAGGACAACGTCCCGCTCGATCGCGTGTCGCTGAAGATCCACGCCTGGAACGACCGCACCAGGCAGGCGCGGTCCGATCTCAACACGCTCAACTCGGTTCGCCTCGACTTCACCGTGTGGGGCGCGGACAACGCGGGCGCCGCGGCACTCATCGAGGGATTCAAGCGGCGGTGACCCCTCTTCGGCACGGTCGCGGTCGCGACCCCGGACGTTCAGGTTCACTTCACCTTGGGTGATTGATTCGATGCGATCGGTTTTCCTCCCGGGTCTCCTCGCGGCGACGCTGCTGTCGTCGTCGCTTTCCGCTCAGCAGGCACAGTTCGACGTCGTCATCGCCAACGGAACGATCATCGACGGAACGGGCGCCGCGCGCTTCCGCGGCGACGTCGCGATCAAGGACGGCCGCGTCGTTCGCATCGAGCGCGGATCGATCCGCGCGCCTCAGACAAAGCGGACGATCGACGCCACGGGCCTGATCGTCGCACCGGGCTTCATCGATCTCCACGCGCATCTCGATCCGCTCCCACAGATGCCCGACGCGCAGAGCGCGGCGATGCAGGGCGTGACGCTCGCGCTCGGCGGACCCGATGGCGGCGGTCCGTACCCGTTCGGCCGCTACCTCGACTCGCTCGACCACAAACCGCTCGGCATCAACGTGGCGTTCCTCGCCGGCCACAACACGATTCGCCGCGCCGTGATGGGGACGGAGAATCGCGCGCCGACGCCGGCCGAGCTCTCGCGCATGCAAGCGATGGTCGCCGAGTCGATGCACGAAGGCGCGTTCGGGATGAGCACTGGTCTCCGCTACATCCCTGGCTACTACTCGAACACCGACGAAGTGGTCGCGCTCTCCACGGTGGCCGCGGATTCCGGGGGCATCTACACGTCGCATCTGCGCGAGGAAGGGCTCGGGTTATTCGAGGGCGTCGCCGAGGCGCTGGAGATCGGCCGTCGCGCCCACATTCCGATCATCCTCACGCATCACAAGGCGATCGGGCGACAGATGTGGGGGAAGAGCATCGTGACGCTCCACATGGTCGACTCGGCGCGCCGCGCCGGTACGGACGTGATGATCGACCAGTACCCGTACACCGCCAGCTCGACGAGCCTCGACGTCCTCGTCCCGCCCTGGGCGCTGGCCGGCGGCACGGCGAAGCTGCGCGAACGACTGGCGACGCCGGCGCTCAAGGACAGCATCACACGCGGCGTCATTGAGTATTTGCTAAACGATCGCGGCGGCGGCGACATCAAGCGCGTCCAGTTCGCGCGCGTGTCCTGGGATCACTCGCTGGAAGGGAAGACGCTCTACGACTGGGCGGTGCGCCGCGGCGTTCCGCCGACGCCGGAAGGCTCGGCGCCGCTCGTGCTCGAGGGAGTTCTCAACGGCGGCGCGTCGATGGTCTATCACGTGATCGACGAGGGCGACGTCAAGCGCATCATGGCGCACCCGATGACGATGATCGCCAGTGACGGCCGCCTCACCAAGCTCGGCGACGGCGTCCCGCACCCGCGCAACTACGGCACCTTCCCGCGCGTCCTCGGCCGCTATGTGCGCGACGAGCACGTCCTGACGCTCGAGCAGGCGGTCAACAAGATGACCGGCATGTCGGCGAAGCGGCTCGGACTCAAGGATCACGGCTGCCTCGCCGTTGGATGCGTGGCCGACGTCACCGTCTTCGACGCCGCGAAGATCCGCGATGTGGGCACATTCGAGGATCCTCATCACTATCCAGAAGGGATTCCGTACGTGCTCGTGAATGGCACGCCGGTGGTCGACGGTGGACAGTTCACGGCGGCGCGGCCGGGGAAGGTGATTCGCCGAACGCAGCGAAGTTCACCGTGATGTGGGTGGGCGGGGCGCCGAGGCTTGGTACTCGCGATAGCGCGTCGCGATGGAAAGGCCGCGGGCTAACGCGGGCACAGGCGGGCTAACGCGGTGCTGAGATCGGATTTTCAATGAGAGCGGAAATGGGCCGCAAAGCGCCCTTGCGGGAATTCTCGAAGACCAGGCGCTTGAAAAGTGGGCTGGGCCCGTAAAGTAAGAGCAGACCGACCTCGATACTGGAAGCTCGAAGACAGTTGAGAAGCTGTTTTCGATCGGCATCGCAGAGCGCTCGACCCGTCTTGAGTTCGACGATGACTTGGTTTTCAACCAAGAGGTCTGCGCGGAAGTGCCCGATCTTGACGCCCGCATACCACACATCAATCGGCGCTTCTTCGACGACCGTGAGACCGAAGCCGCGCAATTCCATCGCGAGAGCCCGCCGGTACACCGACTCCAAGAAGCCGAAACCCAGTCGATCGTACGAGACGTGGAACCCGTTGATCACCGTCCCCGTGATCTCCTCGCATAACAGCGTTCTGTGCAGCGGCCCGCGCTTCGACATGAGACAACCTTCAGTCTTCACAGAATCATCGCGTCATCGACGTCGCCCCCTTCCAACCATTCCATTCGCGGTTCACCGCGTTAGCCCGCCAGTGTCCGCGTTAGCCCGCGGTCTTTCCACCGCGAGGCTGTCTCGGCAGTACCAGACCTGAGTCTGCCAAGAGGATCCAATTGGCCCCCATGAGTGTATTACCTTTCATTGGTAACCACTACACTGGGGCAACGACGTCATGGCGGCAGCGACTCTACTTCCGATCGTACCAATCCTCCTGCTGCCGTTCATTCTGATCTTTTTCGTCGCCGTCTTCCCGTTGTGGCTGCTGTCGCTCGGCGTGCTCGGATTGCTGCTCGTCCTCCTCCGTGGACTCGCCAAGCTCGGTGAGCTTGCCGGCACCGATGCGCTGAGCGCGGCAGCTGCTGGGGTCCATCGCGCGTTTCGGTGGGTGCTGACCTTTGGAGGATTGGCGCGGTCAGCGGACGAGTCGCAGACGACTACCTGACATCCGTCCAAACCCGGGGGTCTTCCATGCCGAGGACCCAGACCGAGTAGCCGCGCAGTCCGTACCTGCGCACGAGCTCGAACTTCGCGGCGAAGGCGCGTGCGTCCTCGAGCCAGAGAAACTCGTTCACGCCGGCGTTGCTCCAGAATGCGTAGGCCGCCTTGTCTCGATCGTCCCAGGTGAGCGACGCGTGGTTCTTTGCCAGCAGGCTCTCGGCTTTTGCGAACGAGATATCGCTGCCACGCATGCGCGCGCCCGCCTTCGCGTCGTACGTCGGATACCACCAGTCCGAGTACGAGGGAATTCCGAGTGAGATCTTGGACGGAGGGACACCCGTGGAGAGCACGAACTTGAGCGCGTCCTCCATCCACGTGTAGCCGGCGACCGGACCGGGCGGCGTGCCGCCGGTGTGTTGCGCGTACGTCATGTACGAGATGAAATCGAGCGCGTCGGCGAGCGCCTTGTAGTCGTAGACGCCGCGCCAGTTGTCGAAGATCCAGCGGTGATAGCTCGTTGGTCCCGGGTCGTCGCTGACGCGCGGCACGACCGCTGCCGACACGGAGCAGTTGACGCCATGGAGCCCGACCGCCGCGTCGCGCATGAAGCTGGTCAGCGCGTCCTTGTCGGCGACGTGCACATTCTCGATGTCGAACTGGATCCCGTCGAAGTGGTTGTCGCGGCAGAGGGCGACGAGATTGTCGAGCGCGCGCTTCCTGGCTTCGGCGTTGGTGAGGACGCGATGGATCGTCGGCTGATCGAAGCCGGGATTCATCACCAGCGGGACCAGCTTGACGCCCTTCTCGTGGGCCTTCGCGACGACGCGCGGATCGACCTTGCCGCGGATGACGCCGAAGCTGTCGAGCGAAAAGACCTGCGGAGAGACGATCGAGATCTGGTCCGCATGCGTCAGAAAGCTCTGCGTGCTCTCCTCGCGGCCGACCGAGTACCAGAGCGCTTCCGCGCGCTGCGCGAGACAGGGTGTGGCAGCGAGCAGGAGGGGGAGGCCTAACGCGGCCTCACGTCGGCGGAGCAGCTTTCGCCTCGACATAGAAGTTTTTGTCGACGGTGAGTGAATCGCCCTTCAGTCCGGACTTCCATTGCGTGGTCGGCTTGAGCCACACGCCGTTCGCACGCACGGGCATGGCGAATCCCGGCACGACGTTCTGCCATCGATACGAGAGCTCGCCGTTCGCGGCCCGGTACTCGAGCAGCGGGACCATCGTCGTCGTCAGGTACTGCTCGAACACCTTGCTCAGGCCCACGCCTGACCGCCGCGACATATAGTCTTCGATCTGCGCCGCCGTCACCGTTTGATGCCAGAACGTCGACTGCAAGCCGCGCAAAACCTGTCGCCACTTCTCGTCGTCGTTCACGAGCTGGCGAATCGTGTGCAGCATGCTGCCGCCCTTGTAGTACATGTCGCCGGAGCCTTCAGCGTTCACCCCGTACGGGGCGATGATCGGCCGATCGTTCTGAATTCGCGTCCGGCTGCCGATGATGTACTCCGCGCCCGCCTGCTTCCCGTCACGACACTCGGTGTAGATCCCCTCCGAGTAGTTCGCGAAGCTCTCGTGGATCCACATGTCCGCCTGGTCTTTGGCGGTGATGTTGTTTCCCCACCATTCGTGCGCGCTCTCGTGCACGATGATGAAGTCCCACTTCATTCCCCAGCCCGTGCCGGAGAGGTCGCGCCCCGCGTAGCCGTTCTTGTAGTGATTGCCGTACGCGACGCCGCTCTGGTGTTCCATGCCCAGATGCGGTGCTTCGATCAGCTTGTACCCGTCCTTGTACCACGGGTACGGCCCGAACCAATGCTCGAAGCACTCGATCATCGTCTTCGCCTGCTGGAACTGGACCTTGGCGGTGTCGACATGGTACGCAAGCGGCCAGAAGTCGAGCGTGAGAGTACCTCGCTCGCCCTTGAGCGTGTCGCTGAAGTGGGCGTAATGGCCGGCGTTGACTTCGACGTTGTAGTTGTTGATCGGCTCGGACACGAACCACTCGTACGCCATCGTGCCGTCCGCGTTGTGCGTCGTCGCGCGCAAGCGGCCGTTCGACACGTCGGTCATCGAGTCGGGGACGGTGATCGCGATGCGCTGGCTGTCCGGTTCGTCTGCGAGATAGTCCTTGTTCGGCCACCACGCGCTCGCGCCGAACCCCTCGTTCGCTGTGGCGACCCAGCGGTCGCCAAGGCTATCGCGCTGCCAAATGAAGCCGCCATCCCAGGGCGGGCGTTTGGCGACTGTCGGTTTTCCGTGGTAGTAGACGCTGATCGTCTTGCGCGTGCCCGCGCGCTGGGCCGCCTTGAGCGCGACGAAGAACGCGTTGCTATCGCGGCTGAACTCCAGACGATTTCCATCCTGCACCATGCTGTCGACCTCGAGCGGCAGCTGCAGGTCGAGCTGCATTCGCGTTGCCGGCTCGAGCACGCGGTACGTGATGGAGTTATAGCCGCGGATGCTGCTGTCGGCGGGATTCACCGTCACGTGCAAATCGTAGAACGACGCGTCCCACCACGAGCGTCCCGGGCCATTGCTTCCGCGGAGCGTATCGGCATGGCTGAAGCTCCGGGGCTGCCGCTGCGCCGCGACGAGCGACGGGTAGACCAGGCAGGCAAGAATGAAGACGCGTCGCATCAGAACCCGGGGATGAGTGAATCGCGGGATGCTGCCCGGAAGCTACCGGTGGGACGTCCCCCGCCGCCACGCCGGATCTGCGTTGACCACGTTCCACACTGCGGGTACGTTGCACCAGCCAAATCCTACCCCCCCCGCGCGAGCCTACTGCATGACGATACGCACCGGAGTCTTTTTCGGCGTCGCCGCCATCTCTCTGCTCGACGTTCAGGCCGCAGCTGCCCAGGGGAGCCGCGCGCCCAAGCCCCTCGCGCCACTCAAGGTGATCGACACGAGCTATATGGACCGCTCGGTCAAGGCGTGCGTCGATTTCTTCTCGTTTGCCAACGGCGCGTGGGTGAAGCGCGATACCATTCCGCCTGACTATTCCAATTCGGGCGTCGCGCGCGACATGAGCGACCGCAACGAGCTCGTCGTGCGCTCGGTGCTCGACGACGTGATGAAGCGGCGCGCCTCACTCCCGGCGGCGAGCACGCCGCGCAAGCTCGGGACCTACTACGCCTCGTGCATGGACTCGGTGGGCGCCGAGCGCGAAGGGATGACGCCGATTAAGCCGCAGCTCGCGGCGATCGACGCAGTGAATTCGCGCACGGCACTGTTGCGTCAGATGGCGACGATGCAGATGACCGGCGCGGTCGCCGGTTTCGCGTATGGCCCCGACGTCGATCCGCACGACGCCGGCCACTACCTCGGCGGCTTCGACGCCGGAGGCCTTGGGCTTCCCGATCGCGATTACTATACGCTCAAAGATCCGTCGTCCGACTCGCTGCGCACCTTCTACGTCGATCACATCGTGAAGGTGCTCACGCTCGCCGGCGACGACCCGACGCGGGCGCGGGACGAGGCGCGGAAGATCCTCGCGCTCGAGACCGAGCTGGCCAAGGTCTCGCTGACGCGTGTCGCGCGGCGTGATCCGTCGGCGCTCGATCACCCGATGACGCTCGAGAAGTTCGGCCAATCGACGCCGAACCTCGATTGGCCGTCCTACTTCCGCGAGGTTGGGCTGGCAACGCCGCTCAAGAAGGTAAATGTCACCGAACCGGCGTTCTTCAAGCGGCTCGACGCGCTGATCACGAGCGTCCCGCTCGACGAGTGGAAGGCATATCTCCGCTATCACGCGATCGACGCGAGCGCCGGATGGCTGAGCACGCCGTTCGTGAGTGAAGATTTCCGGTTTTCGTCGAAGTTCACGGGCGCCAAGGAGCTGTTGCCGCGATGGAAGCGCTGCCTCCGCGAGACCGACGGCACGATCGGCGAGGCACTCGGCGAAGCGTACATCACAAAGACGTTCTCGCCGCAGGCGCGCGCGCGGGCCAAGGCGGTGATCGACGACATTCGCGCCGCGTTCGGCGACCGCGTTCAGAAGCTCGACTGGATGTCGCCGACGACCAAGAAGCAGGCGCTCGACAAGCTGGCGAAGATGCGCGAAAAGGTCGGCTATCCCGATCGGTGGCGCGATTACTCGTCGCTCACCGTCGCCGAGGGTCCGTTCGTCCTGAACGTCCAGCGGGCGGCGGCGTTCGAATGGCGTCGCACGGTGAACCGTCCCGGCATGCCCGTCGACACGACGGAGTGGGGAATTACGGTGCCGACGGTGAACGCTTATTACAACCCTCAAAAGAATGAGATGGTGTTCCCGGCGGGCGCGCTCGTGCCGCAGACCTTCGACGCCTCGGTCGACGACGCGGCGAACTACGGGTCGCTGGGTGGGAGCTGGGCCGGGCACGAGCTCACGCACGGTTTCGACGACGAAGGCCGTCACTTCGACGCGGCCGGCAATCTCAAGGACTGGTGGGCGCCGACCGACTCGCTGAAGTTCACGCGCGAAGCGCAGAAGGTCGTCGACCAATTCGACAAGTTCATCCAGGTCGACACCTTCCACGTCAACGGCAAGCTCACCCTCGGCGAGAACATTGCCGACTTTGGCGGGCTGCTCACGGCGTACGACGCACTCCAGCGCGCGCTCCAGCGCAACGGCCGGCCCAAGGCGATCGAAGGAT
>DATMHK010000315.1:0-20737 GCA_035554995.1 Gemmatimonadaceae bacterium | reverse complement strand
GCCACCTTGGCCTTGAATGCCGGTGAGTGGTTGCGGCGGGGTCGTCGCATCGGAAACGGGCCTCCTGGTTGGCGAGAGTATCGCCTCGTGGAGCGCCGATTTCCACTTATCTCACCTGTCCAAATTCCTCAGGCCACCTCTATACCATCGGAAGTCAATCTCCTGAGAGCCGCCCATCCCGGCGAATCTCCACAGTCGAAATGCGCGAAGATCGGCGAGGACGTCGTAGAGCGCAGAGACGGTGGATTCGTCATAGTCGGCTGCAATAAGCTGAGTGATCCGCGCCATTGGCGACCCTAACGTGTGATCATGCTCGTTGCGCCCTAACGCCCAAGTTCAGCTGCGGGCGGTCGGCTCAATATGCGCGCTGCAGCCGACCATGAGAAGATCTCAATAGGCGCACAACCACAATGCTTGGAGCGCCCGTCAGTTGCAACGCACGTTAGGCGGCTGGTCGCGATGCCGGCGTCGCGGCCGCCGCGAGTAACGCGAACGCGGCCGCCGGCACGTAGGTAGCGCCGATGCTGGCGCTCCCCACCACGACGAACGCAAGAAGCAACGCCGCACTGAGTAGAGCGGCGGCGCGTGCGAACCGCGTGCGCCGAAAGACTAGGGGCATTGCCGCAACCAATACACAGAACGCGAACCAACCGAAGACGATCGGGCCGTTCACCGCTGCGAGCGTTGCCGACCCGACGCCGCGAGGAACGTGGCTCGACGTCAAATCGGTACTGACGTCCGCAGACCCTGTTTCGTAAGTCGGCGCAACGGCGAGATAAAGCGAGGCGGCGACGGCGCTCAACGGAGCGCCCCACGCGCCGATGTGCGCGAGTCGAGAGAACGAACGGGGACGCTCACTGTCGGGCCGCATGACTTCTTCCTGCTAGAACGTCGGAGCTACCTAACTTGTTATTCTGCTGCGTCCCGCCCGATATCCTGCTTAGCAAAGGCCGCAAGCGAACGCGCGAATATATAGAACTCTAAGACCCGAGCCCGCCAGATATCACTGCGAGGAACGTGCGAATATCTGCCCGAAGGCCTTTGCAGCAATATCCGAGACCGGGTCCATTTATCACGACGCAGGCTTTCAAGCCGCCCCTGCCCAGACCGGATTCGCCAACTCAAGCTTGACGCGGCCATCGACCCGCTCGAACGCGGCGACCGCCGGGCGATGCTGCTCCTCGCAGCGATCGACCAGTCGCTTGACCGCGAACACCGCGGTGACCATGCCGCTAGCGATAGCGAAGAATCCGCTCGGCCAGCTCGATGGCGTCTCGTTCGCTGAGCTGCGCCAAGGCGTTGGTCGCCATGGCGATCACCAGCTGACGCGACGGAAGGACGAACACGAACGCACTGCCACCGTTCGACGTTCCGCCGTGGTGATAGAAGGCGCCGAGAGTCGAGTCCCGTCCGCGGCGCCAAGCGATGCCGACTCCCGTCGGTACGCCAGCCGTCGTCCGCTGCGGTGTAAGCATCGTTCGTATCGACGCGTCGTTGAGCAGGCCGGGCGCGAGAACCGTTCGCCCGAACAGGGCGAGATCGTCCGTGGTCGAGAGATAGCCGCCGCTCGGCCATCGTCCGCTCAAGTCGTCGTCGGGCGCGGTGGCCATTCGATCGCCCGAAACCATGTACAGCGCGGCCCGATGGCGAAGCGTCGCCCCCTTGTCGTCCTCGGTCGTCCCGCCCAGAGAAAGCGGCTCGAGCACGTGACGACGCATCGCGCGAGTGAACGGCAAACCAGTCGCCCGCTCGATCGCCACCCCGAGCAAGTTGTACCCGTAACTCGAGTAGAGATATCGGGAGCCC
The DNA here is from genome assembly GCA_035554995.1 of Gemmatimonadaceae bacterium. Taxonomy (GTDB): domain Bacteria; phylum Gemmatimonadota; class Gemmatimonadetes; order Gemmatimonadales; family Gemmatimonadaceae; genus JAQBQB01. The sequence continues at coordinate 18,931 of DATMHK010000315.1, read as the reverse complement.
GGCCGCGCCAGTAACGAATCATTCAGGAAAACGCTCAATGCCGCTGACAGCGAGTCGTAGTGGGTGTTGCTCAGAAACTCGTTGCCGCGGTAGTGGCGAACGCCGCCGAGGTGGCCCGCCAACTGGCGGAGCGTGACGTCCGCGAGAGGCGCCGGCACGTTCACATATCGTGATACCGGGGCATCGAGGTCGAGTTGTCCCGTTTGCGCGAGCCTCATGAGCAGCGTCGCCGTAAGCAACTTCGAGACGCTGCCGATGCGGAATTGCGTCGTCGTCGCGGCCGGCGATCGGGTCGCCATCTCGGCGAATCCAACGGCGTGTCGCCACACGACAGAATTGCCGACGGCAGCGGTCACCGCGAAACCGGGCAGTCGCTGGGCCGTGACGAGCGAATCGACAAATCGCGCGGCATCGGCTGCATTCGTCGCGGTCAGCGGCGGCGCGCCGGGGACGAGTGCGGGCGGCCGGCACGCCGTGAAAGCCGCAATCGCGCCCAAACCAATAGTCGACAAAAATCTGTCGGTCATCAAGAAAATGTCGTACATTTACGGGACCATGGCAAGCGCCGCCGGGGTGCCGAAGGGGATCGCGACGCGCCTCGTCGAGGCGCCGACCTCGGATTTCGTCTATTCGAGCCTGTCGTTCATGCGCGACCGATTTCCGCACGGAATTCCCGGCACGTGGTTCGTCGACGCGCTCGGTGAGATTGGTGTCGACGCACGCGCCGTTCGGCAGACGCTGCTTCGAATGACCAAGACCGGCGTGCTCCGCGCGATGAGAACCGGCCGCACGAACACCTACGCGCCGATGCCCGCGACATGGAGCATTCTCGACGCCGGCCGCGCGCGCGTATCCGAAGCCGTCACCGACGAGTGGGATGAACAATGGACGATCGTGCATCTTCGGTTCGAGGACGGCGATCGCGAGGCGCGCGATCGTCTGCGCGACGTCATGCTCGTCCACGGCTTCGGGCGGCTGCGTTCCGGCGTCTACTTGCACCCTCGCGATCGCGTCGAGCTCGTGCTGGACGCCGCGACGTCGCTCGACTCGACGCGCTCGGTTTCCGTTTTTCGCGGGCACCGCTGTGGTCCGCCGGCTGACGTCGAGCTCACTCGAGAGCTATGGGATGTGGCGGCCCTCGCCGCGCGGTACCGCAGCTTCATCCAACGTTTCACGCCGATCGCTCGAGCGAGCGCGCGTCATTGGACCGATCGCCAGGCGTTCGCGCTTCGCTTCGCCTACATGTTCGAGCTGTTCAGGATCACATGGGACGATCCGTCACTCCCCGCGCGGTTCCTTCCCGATGACTGGCCGGCACCAGACGCTCGAGAGCTTGCCGAAAAGTTGCGAGGACAGCTGCGGCCGGGCGCCCTCGCGTTTGCGAACGAGATCGCAGCCCGCAAGCCGGTACCTCGGACCCGAAGCTCGTGACGTCTTCAACGGCGAAACTGCTTTGGATACGGGACACACCAACGGGATTGAACGGAAAAACGACAGGAGAACTGCTTTTGACGGATACAGGCGAGAGAGTCTCTCTCTCCACAGCCCATTGAGAAGTGGTTCTCCTGTAGCTGGTCCGTTCAATCCGTCGTTTTGTCCCGTATCCAAAGCAGTTTCGTAGTTCAAGGAGTAAACAGGGAGCGCCCTGGCGATGGGCGGCCATGAGTGACTAAGCTCGAGCATGCGCCTACATGGACTCATCGCTTGCATCGCCGCGCTCGCCGTCATCGCGCGGCCGACACACGCGCAGGACAATCCGACCGGGGATCCGGTCGTGCAAAAGATCTACGACGAAGGCATGAAGCACTCGCAGGCCGCTCGCCTCGCCCAAGTGCTCATGGATTCGATCGGCCCGCGTCTCACCGGCTCGCCGGCCAATCGGGCCGCGAACGACTGGTTGCTCCGCACGTACAAAGCGTGGGGCGTGGACGCGAAAAACGAACAGTACGGCACCTGGCGCGATTGGACGCGTGGGCCGAGTGGTCTCGAGCTCGTCGCGCCGCGACGGCGCGTGCTCGAGGCGACGATGAATGCCTGGAGTGCCGCGACACCCGCCGGCGGCATCACCACCGACGTTGCGCTGATTCCGCCGAAATCAGTTCTTGGCGACAGCGCGGGGTTCGCGCGCTGGCTCACGACCGTGAAAGGGAAGCTCGTGTTGCTCAGCGCGCCCCAACCCAGCTGCCGCCCCGACTCGGATATCAAAGCGTGGGCCGACTCCGCTGTCTACCAGCACGCCGCATCGCAACGCGACAGCGCCACCTCCGACTGGACAGCTCGATGGGCGGTCGGCAAGGCGAACGCGCGCTCGGCGCCGGCACTCCTCGAGCGCGCCGGAGCGGCCGGCGTCCTCTCGAACTCGTGGTCGCGCGGCTGGGGCGTAGACAAGATTCAGTCGACGCGCACACGGTCGATTCCGTCGTTCGACGTGTCGTGCGAGGACTACTCGCTCCTCGCGCGTCTCGCCGCGAACGATCAGCATCCGCGCGTGCGCGCCGTGGCCGACGCCGTGCTCGCGCCGGCCGAGTCGCCGGTGTTCAACACGATCGCACGAATCGAAGGCTCGGAGAAGCCGAACGAGTACGTGATGCTCTCCGCGCACCTCGACTCGTGGGACTCGGGCAGCGGCGCGACGGACAACGGCACGGGTACGATCACGATGCTCGAGGCGATGCGCATTCTGAAGACGGCGTATCCGCGCCCGAAGCGCACGATTCTCGTCGGGCATTGGAGCGGGGAAGAGGAAGGCGAGATCGGCTCCTCGGCGTTCGCCGTCGATCATCCCGAGGTTCTCAAGGGGCTGCAGGCGCTGTTCAATCAGGATAACGGCACCGGCGAGATCGACTCGGTGCAGACGAACGGTTTCATCGACGCGGCGTCGTCGCTCGCGCGGTGGATGTCGCGCATGCCGGCCGATATCACCAAGAACATCGCGCTCATGATGCCCGGCGTCGCGCACGACGAGAGCACCGACTCCGACGCGTTCGACTGTCGCGGTGCGCCGGCCTTCTTCCTCACGTCGTCCGATTGGTCGTACACCGACTATACGTGGCACACGAACCGCGACACCTACGACAAGATCAACTTCGACAACGTGAAGCGGAACGCGACGCTGGTCGCGATGTTCGCCTATCAGGCGTCGGAGGACCCGACGTTCGTGTCGCGAGCGCGCCGTGTGCCGCCGACCGATCCGCGCACGGGACAGCCGCAGCGCGTTCCATCGTGCGAGGCGCCGCCGCGGAGCTTCGCGGCGTCACAACGACCGTAAACTCGTGTCGTGTCGGCCGGCCTACCGGCTGTGTGAGTCGAAGTAATACGAAGTGAACTGCCGCGGACACTACGCGGGCACGCGCGGGCACGCGCGGGAATCACTCCGCCGCGCGTTGAAATGATGATGAAATGGTCTGCCTGACTCCGCAGACTCCTCGGGTGAGCTATCCAATTAGACCACAGGACTCCGGAAACTCGAAGCTGCTCTGCGGCCACATCACAGCCGTCGTGATTCGAGGATTCCGGACGGTATATGATGTCCTCGGCCCCGGCTTTCCGGAACACGTCTATCGACGCGCGCTTGCTTACGAACTCCGCGATCGCGGACTCGGCGTCGTCGAAGAGGCAGCGATTGACGTCTGGTATCGCGGAATTCGTGTTGGATGCTTCCGCGCCGATCTTCTTGTAGAGAATCAGGTGATCGTGGAGCTCAAGGCTGCATCGGGCTTCAGCACGGTCGACCGCGACCAGTTGCTGAGCTATCTCCGCGCCTCCTCCGTCGAGGTTGGCCTCTTGATGCTCTTCGGCCCTCGTCCCCTGTTCCGTCGACACGTCTTCGAAAACACCCGAAAGCATCGAACACTGGCAGCAGAATAACAAAACCCCCAAGCATTCCCGCGTCGTGCCCGCGCGTGCCCGCGCCGTGCCCGCGTTTCAAATCATGCGATCGGCGAGCAACACCAAACACTGAGCGGGCGCAACCTCGTTGGTCCTCCGCACTGCTGAAGGACGGGAAACCGATACCGGCCTAGGCCGCCGTAGGCGTACCTGCGCTTAGAGGCGCGTCGGAGATTCTGGATCGTGGCTCGGCAGATAGGCGACGCCCGTTTCAACCAACGACAGGACACGGCGCAGGGTGACACGGTGGTGCTCGACCTCCGCGATGAAACCCTGATTCCGCTGCGCCTGGAGCGCCGGCAGATCGTACGTCACGTCACCGGCCAGTAGCACATCTCCTCGTCCGCCGCCCCGCCGGATGAGGAAGCTCGTGTGGCCAACGCTGTGGCCCGGCGTGGGAAGCGCGACGACCGAGCCGTCCCGCGTGACCGGCCAACTTCCGGGAAAACCGGAGAGCGCGGGTCCGTCGAAGTCGAACAAGTTGGGCGCGAAGCCGCGGTGCACGGGGGCCGTCAGCGGCCGGAGCAGGCGACCCGGGAAACGCGCCACGGGAGCCCATTCCGTCCTGGCGACCCAAATGCGCCGATTGTCGAACGCAGCGAGGCCCCCGACGTGATCGCCGTGAAGATGCGTCAACACGACACGGTCGAAATCGCCCGGCTCGAAACCGCGCTGAGCAAGCTCGGAGACGAGCGCTTGTTCCGGTGCGATCTGAAAACTGGTTCTCGTGACCCCGCCGCCGGCGCCGGGGCGCGCGCCGGCGTCGATGAGGATTCGCTCGGTACCGGTCTCGACGATCCACGCCCACATCGGAAGGGGCCGGGTGAATGCGGGATCACGCCAGAGGTCGCGGATCAGGCCGAGCGGTCCGCCGTGGGCCGGACTGCCTTCGAGGAACGTGGGCTTGAGCTGCAGGGTGCCCGTGGTGACGGCGGTGATCTGCATGGACGAATCTCCGGTGCGCGAATAGCTTCTAGTAAGCTCGGTTGACCAACAAGTAAACTAGGTATACTAAATACTAAACCATGGTGACTAAATGTCAAGGTCGCGTCGTCGCACGTGGGAAGAACTCCGGGCGGAGATGGTGAATTCCCCGGCGCGCGCCGTCGCTACGCTCTACCGGCGCTTTCAAACCGCCGCGAACGAGGCCTACGCGAACCGCGGCTGGAAGGACGCGACGCTGTCACACGTCCAGTTCCTGACCGAGACGGACGAGGAGGGAACGCGGCTCTCCGACGTCGCCGCGGCGCTCGGGACGACCAAACAGTACGCTGGCAAGCTGGCCAAGGATCTCGAGGCGAAGGGGTTCATCACGCTCAGCGTGGACTCTTCGGATCGACGTGCGGTTCTGGCCAAGCCTACCACCCGCGGGCGAGCCTTCTACGAGGACGCCTGCGACGTGCGCGCGGAGCTCGAGTCCGGCTTTCTGTCGAGACTATCAGCGTCTCGCGTGACGACGTTCGTCGCGCTGCTCGACGATCTGGTTGGTGCCGACCGAAGGGATGCTTCCGACTGAGCGCTGGTTTGTAATCGTGATTCAGGGATTCCGGACCGTGTACGACGTCTTGGGCCCGGCTTTCCAGAGCACGTCTATCGACGCGCGCTTGCTTGCGAACTCCGCGATCGCGGACTCCGTGTCGTCGAAGAGGCACCGATCGACGTCTGGTATCGCGGAATTCGTGTTGGATACTTCCGCGCCGATCTTCTTGTAGAGAATCAAGTGATCGTAGAGCTCAAGACCGCATCGGGCTTCAGCACCGAAGACCGCGACCAGCTGCTAAGCTATCTCCGCGCTTCTTCCATCGATGTTGGGCTATTGATGCTCTTCGGCCCACGCCCACTCTTTCGTCGCCACGTCTTCGAAAACAGCCGAAAGCAGCGGACACTGACAGCGGAATAGGTACCCCAAGCCATTCCGCGTCGTGCCCGCGCGTGCCCGCGTGGTGTCCGCGTGGTGTCCGCGTTTCAAATCAGACGATCTGTGAGCAGCACCGAACACTGAGCCGGCCGAACGAAGCCGTCCGATCCGAGCCACCGGCGAAGCATAGGGTCCCCCTGAATCCCGTCAACTTCCCCCGACCAGTCCGTCGGTCCACATTCAATCTGCTTCTCACTGGCTTCACCATGCCGTGCATCGACGGAGTGAAATCATGCGCTTGGCTCCTCTGATCTGGCTCGTTGTATCCGCGACCGCGAGCGCTCAGTCTCACACTCTCGTCGCGCTCAGCCACAGCGATCACACCGTAAACGAGCTGGACCCCGTCTCGGGAAAGATCCTGCATAAATTCACCGCGGTCGATCAGCCGCATGAAGGCGTCGCGTCGCCGGACGGCAAGACATTCTACGCCGCGGTGCCGAATGGGCCGCACGTCGTGATCCTGGAGACCGGCGGGTTCACGCAGACCGGACGCATCGAGTCGCCATTCTTCAAATCGTCGCGCGCCAACGGCTCAGCGTCGCCGCACGGCGTCGCGCTCAGCGGCGACGGCAGCAAACTGTACGTCGGACTCGAGAACGCCGACATCCCGGGCATCGTCGTCTACGACACCAAGGCGAACAAGGTGCTGCGCAAGATCGACGTCGTATTGCGCGGCGGGCACTTTCTGGCGATTCAGCCGGGCACCGACAAGCTCTATTACCCGATGCGCGACGACAATCGCGTGCTGGTGATCGACACGAAGACCGACGCTATTACGAAAATCATCACGGTGAACGGCGGACCCGTCGGCGTCGGCTTCGCTCCCAATGGCGAAGTCTGGATCCACTGCGACGGGGACGGATCGGTGGCGGTGATCGACGGGAAGCGCGACTCGGTCGTCGCGACACTGAAGAATCTGGGGCAGGGGCCGGGTCGTATGGCCGTGTCGCGCGACGGCAAGTGGGCCGCGTCGACGCACGGTTCGTCCCAGGATGTCGCCGTCATTAATGCGGCCACCCGTGAGGTGGCCGCCACGATCAAGCTGGGTCGCGGACCAGGATTCCCCGTCTTCTCGCCCGATGGATCGAAGCTTTACGTCATGAACGTCGGCGAAGGCGACGTCGCGGTGATCGATACCAAGTCGATGGCCATTACGGCTCGTCACAAAGTGGGAAGCGATCCATTCGGCGGAGGCATACTTATCCGCAAATGACGACCTTCAAACGAACGCTATACGTCGTAGCCGGACTCACGCTCGTCAACTGCCTAGCGCTTGACGGTCGCCTTGGTCAGCTGACCGATCGCGCCGAGCGTCGTCTGGGCCGACGTCAAACCGAGCATGAAATCCTTGTCGGTGAACGTGGTCAGAACGTCGATCGGCTGGTGATGCGTCGGATCCCAGTTGCCGCCGATCTGCGACCCGCGCTCGTTCTCGCGCAAGCTGAGCGAGGGCACGAGGTCCTTGAACGGATCGGAGTCGGTGTTCGTCATGTGCGGACCAACCGCGGCCGGATAGTGGGTCGCGTACTTCTCGTTTGCGGCGCGCCAGAAGAAGGCCATCTTCATCGCGTCGTCGGCGAACTTCGACGTGATCGCGAACTCGATGTTGATGTCGGCCTCGGGGCGCTGCTCGGGCGCGAGTTTTCCGTCGGCGGTCGGCGGGCCGTGATCCACCATCATCATGTCGTGCTGAATCATCCCGAGCCATTTGGGCTCCGGATACTTTCCTGATCCCGCGGGACTCTCTTTCCCCTGCATCGGTCCGCGCTGCTCAGCGTACGCGCGCGCGCCGTTGAGACCGGTTTCCTCGTTGTTCCAGAGCGCGAAACGAATCGAGCGCTCGGTCTGCACGTCGGGCATCGAAAAAATGCGCGCGAGCTCCATGACGATCGCCGAGCCCGACGCGTCGTCGTTCACGGCCTGGCCCCAGCCGATGCCGTCCATGTGGCCGCCGAGGATGTACATCTCGTTGGGATACTTGGTGCCGATCTTCATGCAGATCACTTCCTGGCGCTGGCCCGGCGTGGTCGGCTCCATGTTGATCGCGCGAATTGCGGGATCAGGCTGTGCCAGCGAATCGTTGTTCACACCGCGTTCGCGCATGTCGCTGAAAATGCGGCTGCCTCCCGGACCATTGCCTGGACGCCCGCGGCCGTTTGGCGACGGCGTGTTGCCGCGACCACCTCGGCCGGCACCGCCACGTCCCGCCGGCGGCGCCGGATTGTACTCATAGGTGATGCGCTCGACGTTCTGGCAGCCGTAGCTCTTGAGCTGAGCCTCGATCCAATCGACTGCGTCTCGGTTGCGCTTCGTGCCCTGGCGGCGATCGCCGAATTGCGCCAAGCCCTTGATCGTCGACTTGTACTTCTCGAGATCGAGGCGCGAAACGAGCACGCCCACCGGGTCGTACGCGGTATCCTGTGTGGCGGCGGCATTGTTCTGCGCGTTTGCCGTTCCGCAAATGAGAAGACCGCAGGCCGCGGCCAGCAACGACGTTGATCTCACGATTGGCTCCGAGACGATTGGCTTGGATTGCGTACAGAGATTCTAACGCTCGCCATCCGGGTGGGGGAGGCCAGACCGGCGGCGATCAATCAGAGCTGCGGTCCCCGAAATGCCGCGGCGTTGTCCGCGGCCCAATGGGAGAAGGTCCGAGCGGGCGATCCGACAATCTCTTCGATGGACGATGTCACGTATGCCGGACGCCCAAGCGTCGCGCGCCACGCATCGAGCAGCATGTCTGCGACGGCAGTGGGCCAGGTGCCAGCCGCCTGTCGTCGAAACTCGTCGGGCGACAGCTCTTCGAACGTGATCCGTCGCCCGGTGGCGTCGCCGATTGTGTGAACCTGCGCGGTTTGACTGAGCGATTCCGGACCGGTCAGAACGTAGTCCGGTCCCAAGTGCTGATCGTCGAACAGTGCGCGCGCGGCCACGGCGGCGACGTCGAGCTCGTCGACCGGTGCGGTCTCGGCGGCACCGTACGGCCAGCGCACCACGTCGCCATTCCGGATCTGTGGCCCCCACCAATGCAGCGCGTTCGAGGCAAACATTCCCGGCCGCAGCACGACTGTTCTCGCGGTCGTCGCCTCGAGCAGCCGCTCGACTTCGGCAAGCAGCTCGCGCATCGGATTCGGTTGCTGAAAGAACGGGTGCGGCGTTTTATACGGCGCCGAGAGATAGACGACACGACGCGGCTCGCCCGACGGACGCGCCGCGAGGCGCGCGATGACTGTCGCGGCGGTGGCGATCGGCGCAGTCCAGACGAGGAATACAGCGTCGACGTCCGAGAGTGCGGCGTCGAGCGACGAGGGAACTGTGAAGTCGCCCGCCAGAACCTCAGCGGCGGCGGGGAGCGACGCGTCCTGCGGCCGCCGCGTCAGCGCACGCACCCGCACGCCGGTGCCGAGCAGCGCATCGACGACGAGCCGCCCGATCCGGCCCGTGGCGCCAGTCACGAGAATGGTGCGCGCAGGAGTCATCGGCTGCGAAAGCTCGAGCGCCGCGATAGCGTCAACCGCCCGCCTTGCGAAATGAGATGAGCTCGACGGGGGCGCCGTCGACGACGATCATGGCGGCACGCACGCCGTCCGAGGGCGAGCCGGGCGGAGAGATGACCTCCTGACCGATGAGCGCGGAGTCGAGGTCGTCTACCTCGAACGCAACATGTGGCAGCGATTTGATCAAGGGATGAAGCGGCGAGCTCTCCTCGAAGCGCATCCACTCTATTCCGTACGGGCTCGTCGAAAAACCGGAGACGTACAATCCGAAGCGCGCGAGATACGTCTCGTCGGCCCGAGGGATGTTCGTTGGAATCCCGAGGTGATGATATCGCCAGCCACGCCGGGCGATGACGTCGGGTGGTTCGTGGCTCTGACGCCGGCTGGTCATGCCCGTTCGACTCTTGACTTTATGTCGTTCAAGTCCTGCAGGATGGCCTTTCGCACCACGCCTTTGAAGAAAAGCCCCATCGGGATCGATTGTAATCTTGCAAGCACGGTCTGAGGTTGGGAATCATGAGAGCTGGTCAGCGTCGTGACGCCACGGCTTTCTGAAATTCTCATGGTGGTCAAGAAGACAAATCCATCACTTGCCGCCTTTGTTTGGTAGAACTCGTTCTCAGCGGCATCGATGATCCACTTTTCGACGGTGGCCGGCTTGCCGAACAGCATTCGGGTCTCTCGCCACCTCAGCCCTACGAGGCCGCCGGCTGGTTTTGCGACGACCTCGATGCCCTCGATGCCGCTGATGATCTCCGAGGCGTTCTCGATGTCGATGATTGCCGCCCAGACCGCCGCCTTGGATCCGTTGATGGCTATCCGCGCTTCAACGAGCATGGTATGCGCCCTCAGGCCCGAGTGTCTTCGCCACCGCGACCCGCATGTACGGAGCCCGCTGAACCCTCGCCTCGCCCCGCGCGAACTTGGCGTTCCAATCGAGCATACCGGTGTCCTCGCGAACGACGAAGCCCGCGGACCGCAAATCGGTAGCCATTTCCTCCGGCGTCCAAGCGCTGATCTGCGGTTCTCCGATCAACCGAAAAATGAGCCGCGCGAGCCACCGGCGATGAGCGGTGTGGTAGTTCACGATGAGGGTCGAGCCGTTCGCGCTTCTGCCGGCGATTCCCGCCAACGTTGCCTGCATCGCGTCGTGCGTCAGGTACATCACGACACCCTCCCAGATCCAGCACGTCGGCAACTTGCGATCGTGGCCGGCGCGATCGAGAGCCTTATCGAGCGATTCGCGCTCGAAGTCGATCGAAACGAAGCTGAGGATTCCGATCGGCGGCGGCAGCTGTGCCACCCGCGCGCGCTTGATGCCTTGCGTCGCGGGGTGATCGACCTCGAACACCTTCACGCCCGCCAGCTCCTTGATTCGCCAGGCGCGCCCGTCGTACCCCGCGCCGAGGATGACGAGTTGCCTCGCGCCCGCGGCGATCGCGTCGCGAACGGCTCCGTCGATGACGGCGGTGCGAAGCGCGATCAAGTCGGCCATCACGCGCGCCATCTCGACCGAGGCCGTACGCTTTCCTTCCTTGAGCGTGCGCTCTGTCTTCGCGAGGCTTTTCTTCCCCTTATCGCTCAGAAAAAGGCGCGCGGTCGGATCGTGAAAATCCGGAACGTGCGACAGGCCGGTGTCGGCGAGGGCGCGACCGAGGGTCACGAATTGCGCGGTGCGGCTCGGCCGTTCCGCCTTCATGAGTCAACCATCCGACGAATAGGAAAGAGTGCCGCGAACCAACCGCGCCGGCGCGGCGATGCGGTGCTGCTCGACTGTTGTGGCATCTCGAATGTGCATCACACGGATGCCCAGCGTAACGAGGACGTCGGCGATCAGCCGACGATGACATCGCCACCACAGTATTTCGGCGCACATAACGGCCGTGCGAAGTCCGTTGGCCAGCATGAGCAGCTCCATCAAACCGGCCGCGAACTCTTCGGTCGCGAGATAATCGGCATACCCGCGAAACGCCGCCACTCTCCAACCATCATTGGGTGAGTCCTTCGACGGCTGACGCCGGCCGCCGAGTGCCGGAAGTGAGCAGTAGCCAATGCCCGCTGCCCCCAGCTCCCGCTCGAGTGCCGACGCCGCGAATTGCGGAAGCCGGCGCGATCCGGGGAAGCGTCGGACGTCGGCGACGAGCTCGATCTCATACGCACGCAACACCGCAACGAGCTCCTCAGCCGTGCGCACCGAGTGGCCGATCGTCCACACCGTGAGCGGCGCGTCCACGCCGGACGCGACCCCTATCGGCGCCGCGCCCACGGTCGCTTCACGGCGTACACTGGAACGTCGGTGATGCCCTGACGGGCGATGCCGACGAGTTGCCGGCGTGAGAGAATGCTCAACGCCTCCTGAATCCCGCGCTTGGACAGCCCCGTGGCTTCGGCGATGTCGCGCAAGCTCGCCCGCACGCTCGGCTCGCCGGCCCCGAGCGACGCGCGCCACAAATGGAGGTAGACGACAAACGCCGACGCGGCGCGATCGTGCCCGATCAAATCACGCATCAGCGTGTCGAAGATGTACGCGTCCAGCTCGACGACGTCTCGCCCGGATCGTTCCTGTGAGGACACGGCCGGAGTATAGCACTCATTGCCATAGCAACGCGAGCGCGCCTTGTCCGTCGAAAGGCGTGACTCGAGATTGTGCGCTCACCCACCTCGCTTTGGAGAGAGCAATGATCAAGGGCATCAAGTTCGTCGGCATTCCAGTGCGTGATCAGGACCGCGCGCTCGATTTCTACACTAAGCAGCTCGGCTTCACCGTGCTGACGGACCAGCCGTTCAACGACACTCAGCGCTGGATCGAGCTGCGCATTCCGGGCGCGGACACCGGCGTGGTGCTGTTCACCCCCGAGGGACACGAGAGCCGCATCGGATCATTTGCCTCGATCTCGTTTTGGACAAGTAACGTGCAGAAGGCGTACGACGAGCTCGTGTCACGCGGGGTGGAATTCGTCATGCCGCCCAAGGCGGCGGATTGGGGCACCGCGGCGATCTTCAAGGATCCGGACGGCAACCAATTCGTGCTCGGCACGAAATGAATTGTCAGCTGACAAAGAACTTCTCAGGCAAAAAACTTCCGAAGCAACGCACCAATAAAGGGTCGGTGTGGTGCGGTCGTAGATCACAGAGAACGCCACCCGTTTGGGCGAGGGTTCATGCGCTCGGGCGCCGCCGCCTGCTTCCCCCCCCCCAGCCCCTTGGCGATCGCATGAGTGACATCGACTGGAATGTCGAGCTCCGCAAAATCGTGCGCGAATACGACGGACTTCCCCCCGAACGTTCGCGCACCCAGATCCGGCTACAGAAAATCCAGGAGATCGTCGCGCGCGATCGGCTCCGGGGTAGGCTCGATGAGCAGCTCGCCGTCGTCGGATTTTGGGTCCGCTTCGCGCTCGTCGGGGTGCTCGCATTCTCACTCTTCGGGTGGCCGTACGGGCACCGCTGCGGTTTCCCCCTCGTCGCGTTTCTGCTGGCCAACGTGACGGTGATCGCGGCAGGCCTCGCGCTCGCCGTCGAAACGTGGCGCGAGCAAATGGTGAGAGCGTTCCTGCTCTCGACACTCTTCGTCGCGACGGCGTGGACGATGATCGCCGTCCACACGTTACCGCGCTTTGGCTATGCGCCGTTCGGTGAGACGAACACGGCGTGGAGCTGCCCGGCCAAGGGTTGATGCCCTTGGGATCTTCAGTTGTCCGCGATGAAGAAGCGCGGGTCGGTCATGTCGATCAGCCACTTCGGCTCGGCCGGCATCCTACGCGCCTACGGCTTGCCGGAAATCCGACGGCGTCTGACTCGTGTGCTTCTTGAATGCCTGGTTGAACGTGGACTTCGACGCGAATCCGGCGTCGAGGGCCAGCGCGAGCATCTTCAGCGTCTTCGCCTCGCCCGCCCTGATGCGTCGCTGCACCTCGCGAACGCGATAGCCATTAACAAAATCGTAAAACGTCTGTCCGATCTCCGAGTTGAGGACCTCGGACAACTTGTGCGGCGTGCTGTCGAGACGAGTGGCCAGGTCAGCCAACGTGAGCTCGCTGTCTTTCCACGGATTCTCGGCGCTCATGATGGCGAGGAGCGCCTCCTTGAGCTGCGCTGCTTCCTCATCGCCGAGGCCTGACCGCTCATAGCGCGGGGTGTTGATCGGTTCCTGTGAAGGTTGTGACAAGATCAACGTTGCCGTTTGTTCGGGCACGCGGAACTCGGCCGTCTCGTATCTGAACACCTCCGGCTGCCGCAATCCGAGATAGCCGATCGCGTAGACGAGCAGCGCGATGGCGAGCGACACATGCTCGTCGCGCAGCCGCGAGCCGACGTCCGACACGCGCAGTGTCGTCGCGAGGAGCCATATGGAACCGGCGGCCGCGGCCAGCCAGAGCAGCCATACGAGATTCACGCGCGCCGTGTTGGAGTAGCTGTCCTCGATCCGACGGCGATGGCGTCTCAGGTACAGCACGGTCGCCGCCGAATAGCCGATGCCGGAGACGTACTTGAATGGATCGAGGATCGCGAGGTGCCTGGGCATTCCTCCCACGCTCCAGCGCTGGTACGCCGCGATCTTCTCGGCGCCGGTCATAATATAGTAGGGCGCCGCGACGGCGAGTGTGACGAAGACCGGAACGAAATGAATCAGGGTCCGTGGCCCGAAGCGCCAGGATCGGTCACTCGCCGCGACCGCGTACAGATAGACCAGCGGCCCGAAGATCCACGGCATCTGGTAGCCGACGCCGAAGAAGTGCGGGTGCGTGTAGATGATTCCCGCGGAGAAGTAGACGGTCGACGCGAGATAGATGGTGAAGGCCGCCATCAACGCGGCGAGCAGCCGGTTGGCGGTCTTGTTGCTTCGCTGCGCAACCAGCACGCCGCTGAGCAGCAGGCCTTGCAGGGCGCCGACGAGGGCGGCGAGCTGGAGCCAGTCGAGAGTGAGACTCGCCATGGCCACGAAAAATAGCAACGAAACGCTTGCCGCGTGGCGCAAAACCGAATTAGGGTCTGACCCCAATTAGAGTATTCTAATTGGGGTCAGACCCTAATTGGGCTCCAATGCTTGGTCGCGAATCCGCGACGGCGCTAGCGGCCGACGCCCACCTTCAACGAAAGCGAATTCACCCTCGAGACATCGTACTCGACTGCCAGCCGCGCCTTCGACAGCTGAACTTCGGTGCCCACCATCGCCAGGCCACCGATCACCTGCTCGCTACTGAGATTGACCAGCGCGGATTTCTCGCGCGAGATCGCGAGATAGCTGGAGACACCCGCGTATGGCGACACGCTGATCCACTTTGTGATCGTCAGCCGCTTGCTCGCGACGACGTCCGCCCCGTAGGTCGTAAAGTCCAGATCCTCGGGCCCGTAGATCTTGATGAAGCTCGCTCGCGCCGAGGCGCTCCACCCGCGCGACGCGTCGTCGACCAGATTCTGTTGCACCTGCGCGCCATAGAACCCGTAGTTGGCGCCAGGATTCTTCGTCAGATACACGGCGACGTCAGTCTTGGCCGCGACACCCACCCTCGCCATGAGCCCGGGGAACTTCAGTCCCTTCCCCTCGAACAACCAGTGCATGGAGTCGGGATGCACGAAGGTGTCGTTCCATGCCGGCGCCGAGTCGTCGATGTTGGTCTGCCACTGAACCATCGAGACCTCGAACTTGCCGCGGCCCATCGGTCGCGCGGCGGCCAGCGGACGGAAATACGAGACGAGCCCGGCCTCCTGTGTGAACTGGTGCCACGCGGCCTGGGTGAGGGATGGGTCGAGCTGGAACGAACACTCCTCCCAGCGCGGATTCACGTGAAGCTTCGGATGGTTGTGCGTCTGCGCGATCGCCTGCGCTTGGCTCAATGCGATCGCCGCGACCGCAATGATGTACTGGGAACGCATAGTCTGCCCCACTTTGCTATTGGTTCTGGTTCGCAAGTCCGGACCGCCCGGCATCGCGACGTTTCGTGGCGCGAAGTTGGGTCGGGCGCGTGCGGAAGTCGTCCGAACCGATCGGTCCGGACCACTTCGAGCGGGGATTCGGCGATGTCTTGTCGCCGAGCCTAAGGAAGTTTTCCGTCCAGCTCGTCGTAAACGCGACGAATGGCGGTCTCCACCTGGCTGGAAAAGAGCGTCCAGCTCTCGAGGCCCTTCCAAGTTGCCTGCGTGGCGGCATCGCAAAGCGGCCGCGGCGTGCCACCCGAAGCGCCGCGCGCAGGCGGCGCGGGGCAGGGAATCTTGGCGTCGTGAAGGCGCGTGGCTTCCGCGACGACTTGCTCGACGGCGTGCCGATATGCGGGCAGATCGGCCTTGAGCGTCTTCGCATCATCGACGAAACCGTGGCCGGGGACGAACCATACGGCGTCGATCGTCTCGGCGTTCTTGAGCGTCTGAATCCACTCGGTGGGATAGGCGGACCGCATCGCGGGAAAGAGCCAGTGCAGGTACGCCTCGCTCATGAACAGCACTTTGTCCTTCGGCAGATACACGCTCAGGTCGCCGCCCGTGTGGGCGCGTCCGAGGAACAGCACTTCGACGTCCGTCGTGCCGAGGTGAATGACTCGGCGGTGCGGGACAGTTTCGGTCGCAAAGGGCGGGCGTCCAGCGTCGTCGAGGACTTTCTTCGAGGTCGGGTGCGCAATGAACGTTGCGCCCTGCGGGAAGGCGGCGTTGCCGCCGGTGTGATCGCCGTGGTCGGAGCATACCACGACGTACTTGATCGGCTGCGTCGTCGTTTTCTTGATCCAGTCCACCATCTCTTGGGTTTGCGCGACGTTTCCTTGACCGTCGGCGACGAGGACGCCGTCATTGCTGATGACGATGAGACTCACCGTCGTCATCTGGCCGCCCGGATCGCCGGCGCGGAGCGCTTCGTAGGCGTAGACACCGGGCACCAGCTGTCGGGCGCGGGGGAAGTCAGTCGGCTTGAGGCCGCGTTTGGTGACGTCGCCCGTCTGCACCACCTGCGCGGCGAGCACGCGCGTGTGAATTGCGCCAAACAATGCGAGGCAGAGTGCCAGCTTTCGCGCGGAATAGGACGGCATGATGTCCGAGGCCTGGTTCGGAAAGTGAAAACCGTGTCGCCAGAAGGTGCGTCGCGGGAGCCGACAACACAATTTGATGTATGGCCACCTGGCGCAACGACCTTCGCCATGGCGTTCGCGTGCTCGGCAAGTCGCCGGTATTCGCGGCGATCGCGATCCTCTCGCTCGCGATCGGCATCGGCGCGAACACCGCGATCTTCAGCGTCGCCAACGCGCTGATTCTCCGTCCGCTTCCGTACAGCAACGCCGACCGGATCGCGATCGTCTGGCAGCGGTCGCCCGGTCTCAACGTGCCGCGCGACTGGCTCTCGGTCGGCCAATACCTCGACATCAAGTCCGGCACGACTGCGTTCGAACAGGTCGCCGCCGCCATCGGCGCCAGCTTCAACGTCACTGGGGAAGGCAGGCCGGAACGCGTGGATGGAATGCGCGTGTCGTCCTCGTTCTTTTCGCTCTTCGGGGGGGGAGCGCGCGCCGCGATGGGCCGCGTGTTCACGTCCGACGACGATGTTCCCGGCCGGACGCCAAGCGTCATTCTCATGCACGGGTATTGGCGACGGCGCTTCGGCGGCGATCGCGGCGTGATCGGGAAGACGATTCAGCTCAACGGAAACACGGTGACGATCGCCGGAGTCATGGACGCGGACTTCTCCTTCGATAAGGAAGTCATGCCGGCCGTGAACGGCATTCAGCGCGTCGACTTGCTCCTGCCGTTGCCCCTTCCGCCGAGCGCACAAGCGATCCGCGATCGCGAGGATTACGACGTGTTCGCGAAGCTGCGCTCCAATGCCACATTCGAGCGCGCACAAGCCGAGCTCGACGCGGTCGCTAAGCGAATGAAGCGGCAGTACCCGGCGAACTATCCCGCAAATGGCGGGCTGACGTTGAGCGCGGTGCCGCTCATCGATCAGGTGGTCGGCGATGTGCGGCTCGCGCTCTATGTCTTGCTCGCTGCGGTCGGCATGCTGCTGCTCATCGCGTGCGGCAACGTCGGTGGATTGCTGTTGTCTCGCGCCACGGCGCGTGAACGCGAGCTCGCGATCCGCGCGGCCGTCGGCGCTGAGCGCTCGCGGCTGCTGCGGCAGTTGCTCACGGAGCAGATGGTGCTGGCCGTCGCCGGCGGTATCGCGGGACTGGCGGTGGCGTTCGTCACCGTGCGTGCGCTTCGGTCGTTCGGGACGAACGTCCCGCGCGCCGCGGGTGTCGCCATCGACGGGCATGTGTTGGCCTTCACGCTTGCAACCTGCCTCGCGGCGACGATTCTTTTTGGTCTCGTGCCGGCGTGGCGCGCGTCGGACGCCGATCCGCAGCACGTGCTGACCGAGTCGGCGCGCACCTTCTCCGGTGCTTCGCGGCGCCACGCCGGCCTGCGGCGTTACGTGATCGCCGCGCAGCTCGCGCTCTCGCTCGTGCTGTTGATCGGCGCGACACTGCTCGCGCGCAGCTACGCGCGCATCACGCGCGCGAATCCCGGCTTCGATCCTCGGCACGTGCTGTCGTTCCGCGTGTCGTTGCCGGGATCGCGCTACAGCAAGCCGGAGCTCGTCGCGGGATTCTTCGACCAGATCGGGCGGCGCCTATCGGCGCTTCCCGGCGTCGAGCATGTCGGCACGAACTATCAACTTCCGCTCAGCTCCGTCGCGCTCGCCTGGGAGCCGATCGGCGTCGAGGGCTATGTACCGACGTCGCCGGGCGCGGACCTCATCATCTCGAGCAGCGCGTACGTGAGTCCGGACTACTTCCGCACGATGGGAATTCCGTTACTGCAGGGTCGTTTCTTCACGACGACCGACATCAAGGGCGCGCCCGAAGTGGTGATCGTCGACGACAAGCTCGCGGCGCGCTTCTGGCCGCACGAGAGTCCGATCGGGAAGCGCATTCGCCAGGGGAACGACGGGCCATGGCGCACCGTCATCGGTGTCGTCGGGGACACGCGTGAATATGAAGTCGACGCCGAGCCGCCGATCACCGCCTTCTTCCCAGTGGAGCAATTCACGATCGGCAGCCGGTTCGTCGTCGTGCGGACGGCGTCGAGTGCCGACGCGGCGAGCCTGATGCCGGCGGTGTCGCGGGAGTTGCGAGGCATCGACCCGGACCTGCCGTTGTACGACGTCGCCACGATGGAGCAACGGTTGCACGATTCGCTCGCCCGGCGGCGTCTCGCGATGTCGCTCCTCGTCACCTTCGCGGCATGCGCGTTCGCGCTGGCAATCGTCGGTGTGTACGGGTTGATGTCGTACTGGGTCGGTCAACGCACGCGCGACATCGGCATCCGCATCGCGCTCGGCGCCAACGCGCCGCGCATCGTCGCGATGATTGTTCGTGAATTCGCCGGTGTGGTCGGCGCGGGACTGGCCATGGGCGCCGTCGCGGCATTCCTGCTCACGAGCGTGATGTCGAGCATGTTGTTCGGCGTAAGCGCCACGGATCCGGCGACGTTCGTCGCGGTTCCGCTGGTGCTCGCGATCGTGACGGCGCTGGCGACATACGCGCCTATGCGGCGCGCGACGCGGGTCGATCCACTCTCCGCAATCCGTATGGACTGAGCCGAGCGGCCGAGTCGCCGAGTCGCCGAGCAGCCGCCGACTACTCTTGACTTCTAGAGGAGC
>DATMHK010000314.1:0-34640 GCA_035554995.1 Gemmatimonadaceae bacterium | reverse complement strand
GTTCCTCCGCACGCTCGAAACACGGATCGCGTCGATTCCCGGAGTTACGTCCGTCACGATGGCGTCGGCACCGCCGGGTTGGTGGACCTTCAGCATTGGCCGGTTGGAGATCGAAGGCCGTCCGGCGCCGCCGGCCACGCTCACCGAGTTCATTCGCGTCAACAACATTCAGCGCGGCTACTTCGGCGTCATGCGGCAGGGTCTCGTCGCGGGCGGCGAGTTCACTGACACGACTGGCGCCGCGCATCAGGTGATCGTCAACGCTGGATTCGCCAGGAAGCAATGGCGCGACGAGTCGCCGATTGGCAAGCACATTCGCATCGCCCACGAAGGAACGGAGCCGTGGCTCACGGTGGTCGGCGTGGCGGCGGACGCGGCGACCGGCGGCCCGGTCACCGGAGACGCGACGTCGCCACTACTCTATACCGCCGCGGCGGATTCGTTCGCGGCGGCGCTCCTCGTTCGCACGTCGGGAAAAGGCGACCTGCTTCAACCCGTGCAAGCGTTGGCTCATGCGATCGACAAAGATGCCACAGTGAAGCTTCTCAGCGTCGAGACCGGCGTCGCGGACGCGATCGCCGAACCACGCTTCGTCATGTTGCTGCTGACGCTATTCACGGCGCTGGCACTATCGCTTGCGGCGATTGGCCTGTACGGGGTGGTTGGGTACGCCGTCTCGCAGCGCACGCGCGAGATCGGCATTCGTGTCGCGCTCGGCGCGCCACGGTCGCGAATCGCGCGAAGCGTGATTGGCGCCGGTGTCGCATTGGCGATCAGCGGGACCGCGATCGGCCTGGCGATCGCGCACTGGGGCACCAAGGTAATCGAGACGCAGTTGTACGGCGTGGCACGCTCGGACGGCGCGTCGTTCGCCGCGGCGGCGATCGTGCTCGTCGTCGCGGCGCTCATCGCCTGCATCGTACCCGCGCGCCGCGCGCTCGCCGTCGACCCAATGACGGCGATCCGGGCCGACTAGCGATCCACGAAACGCCGCTACGCGTGCGCCGCTAAGACGAGGGTCCGGGACCGATTTTCTTCGACGACGCGGTCAACGAAGGAGCCGAGCGGAATCGCATTCGGCTTCTGCTCCTTCCCGGCGCCGCGCACGTTCACGGCAACCGTCCCCTGCTCCGCCTCGCGCTTTCCGACGACGAGCATGTACGGCACCTTCATGCGCGCGCCCTCGGCGACGCGATACTTGAGCGTCTCCGAACGCGCGTCGAGGTGGACGCGAACGCCGGCGTCGTGCAGGCGTTTCGTCACCTGCTCGGCGTACGCGGCGTAGTCGTCCGTGATGGGCAGCACGCGCACCTGCTCCGGCGCGAGCCAAACCGGAAACGCTCCCGCGAAGTGCTCGATGAGAATGGCGATGAAACGCTCGAGCGAGCCGCTCACCGCGCGGTGGATCACCACCGGCGTGTGGGCGGCGTTGTCCTCGCCCACGTATTCGAGCTTGAATCGCTCGGGCGCGTTGTAGTCGAGCTGAATCGTGCCGAGCTGCCACGGGCGTCCGATCGAATCCGTAACGTCGAAGTCGACCTTCGGGCCGTAGAACGCGCCGTCGCCGGGCTTGAGCTCGTACTCGTGACCCGTGGCCTCGAGCGCTGCCCGCAACCCCGATTCGGCGCGATCCCATAGCTCGTCCGAGCCGAGGCGTACCTCCGGCCGCGTCGAGAACTTGACCTTCGCCGTGAGGCCGAACGTCTCGTAATAGCTGAGAATGAACTTCAGCAGAAAGGCGACTTCGCTCGCGATCTGGTCCTCGCGAATGAACACGTGACAGTCGTCCTGCTGGAACTGCCGCACGCGCACGAGACCGGACAGGGCGCCGGTCACCTCGTTGCGATGCAGCACGTCGAAGGTGACGTAGCGCAGCGGCAGCTCGCGGTACGAGTGCTTGTGCGATTGATACACCAAGTAGTGCGACGGACAGTTCATCGGCTTGAGCGACACGTCGTGCTCGTTCGTCTCGGTGTCGAGGACGAGGAACATGTTCTCGCGGTACTTGCCCCAATGGCCGGAGGTTTCCCACAGCCCCTTGTTGTAGAGCAGCGGAGTCTTGAGTTCCTTGAAGTCGTCTCGCTGGCGCTCTCGAATGAAATCAATGAGCGCGTTGAAGAGCACCGTGCCGCGTTCCGTCCAGAAGACGGCACCCGGTGAGTACGGATGCATCATGAACAGCTCGAGCTGCTTGCCAAGGACGCGATGGTCTCGCTTCTTCGCTTCCTCGATGCGCAGGAGGTGCGCGTCCAGCTCGTCCTTCTTGAAGAAGGCCGTGCCGTAAATGCGCTGCAGCATCTGCCGCTTCGAATCGCCACGCCAATACGCGCCCGCCGTGTGCGTGAGCTTGAAATGCTTCACGCGCGACGTGTCGGGCACGTGCGGGCCGCGGCACAGATCGATGAACGGGCCATCCGTGTACGTCGAGATGATCTCGTCGTCGCGCAGCTCGGAAAGGCGCTCGAGTTTGAGCGGGTCATCCACGAAACGCTTCTGCGCTTCGGCGCGATTCACTTCTTCGCGAACGAACGGATACTTCTCCGCCGAAACCTTGCGCATCTCGTTCTCGAACGCGGCAAGGTCTTCCGGCGTGAACGGCTCGGCGACCTCGAAGTCGTAGTAGAACCCGTCGTCGATCGACGGGCCGAACCCGATCTTGGCGTCGGGGCGCAGTCGTCGGACCGCCGTCGCGAGGATATGCGCGGCGGAGTGGCGCAAGACGTCGAGCGAAACAGCGTCACGCTCGGTCAGCACACGAAACGCGCCGCCCTTCCGCAGCGGCGTCGCGAGGTCCTGAATGGCGCCGTCGACCTGCACTGCGACCGCGGCCTGCAACAGCCTCTCGCCGATGGACTTCACGACTTCGCCCGGAAGCGTCCCGGCTGGAACCTCCCGGTGAGAGCCGTCGGGAAGCGTGAGCGTGAGCGAGTTCGCCGCCGAATTTGCGGCGTCGGAAGGGCGGTCGATCATGTTGGTAGGTGGCCGGCTTTTTGCACGCGAGCGAAAGACGCCTCTCGCGCTTTCTGTAAGCGTAACTTATCCTTCTGCAACAACCTCCGCCACAGGGGTTCACTCTCAATGTCACGGTTTCGCCATCGGGACGACGACTCGTCGTCAACCGCGATCGTCGTGGGCGCTCTTGTCGGTGCCGTGGCAGGTTTCGCCGCCGGAATGCTCGTCGCGCAACGCGTCGGCGGCTTCAGTGGGCTGAAGTCAAAGCTTCGTCGACGCGGTGGATCGGCTGACGAAGCGCGCCTCGGAGCGCACGGCGTGGCCGAGGAGGAAGACGAGTTCGATGACGTCGAGGAGGACGAAGTCGAAGGCGCGGGCTACGACGAGACGTTGGAGGAACGCGTCCTCGAAGCCTTCCGTAACGATCCTATTCTCTGCGAGCGCGCCATCGACATCGGTTCGCTCAACGACGGCGTGATCGAGCTGGCCGGCTGGGTCGAAGACGACGGCGAGTCCCGTCATGCGGTGACCGTGGCGCGTGGCGTTCCCGGCGTCGATACGGTCGTGAATCGCATCGCGATCGGCGACGAAGAGCGCCGATTTGAAGATGCCGCCCGCCGCGTTCGAGAAGGCGACCCGTCGCTGACCGAAGCGCGTTGGGAAGGTCGTCAGGTCGGAACGGGGCGCCGTCGTCAGGGTACGTCGGCGGAGATGGATCGCCACTCCGATCCGAAGCCCGGGCTCGAGGATCGCTGGCAAGACACGGACGACGCGATTCGCAATGCGGCGGATGACACCTCCGCGCTGGCCGAGCGTCGGACTCGCGCCAAGCGCGCGGTTCGCGGCGATCGGGCCGGCGGCTCGCCCGTCGCTCCGGGCGGTGTCCCCAAGGCGGACCACGTCGCCAACCCGCTCGAGGCAGATCGTCCCGTAGCACGCGTTGAACCAACAGATGAAACAGGCGGCAGAAAGGCCGACAGCGGCGATCGGTATTAGAGGTCGCGCAACTGTCGAACTTCACGGGCCGCTAAGATGCGGCCCGTTTTCATTTTGGATGCTTAACTTTTACTTCCATGTCACTTCCCGATCGTTACGACTTCGCCACAACCGAGCCTGAGATCTACCGCGCGTGGATCGAGGCGGGCGTCTTCGAGGCACGGTCCGGACGCTCGGAGCGCGTCGGCGGCGAGCACGAGCCGTATACGATCGTCATGCCGCCACCGAACGTGACCGCGGTGCTGCACGTCGGACACGGTCTCAACAACACCGTGCAGGACGTGATCATCCGCTGGGCGCGAATGGCCGGCGCGGAGGCCCTGTGGCTCCCAGGCACCGACCACGCCGGCATCGCGACGCAGAACGTCGTCGAGAAAATGATCGCCGGCGAAGGCATGACGCGCTTCGATCTCGGACGCGAAGCCTTTGTGCGGCGCACGGAGGCGTTCGTCACCGAGACGGGCGGCGCCATCCTGCAGCAACTGCGGGCGATCGGCGCGTCGGCGGACTGGCGGCGAACGGCGTACACGCTGTCGCCGGAGCTGTCGCGTGCCGTGCGAGAAGCGTTCGTCCGACTGTTCGAGCGCGGCCTGGTCTACCGCGGCCATCGGGTGATTCACTGGTGCCCGCGCTGCCTTACGTCGCTCAGCGACGAGGAGGCGGAGTTCCAGGAGGAGACCGGCGCGCTGTATCACATCGCCTATCCGGTCGAGGGCCAACCGGGACGCGCGCTCGTCGTCGCCACGACGCGGCCCGAGACGATGCTCGGCGACGTGGCCGTGGCGGTGAATCCCGACGACGAGCGCTATCGCGATCTCGTCGGGAAATCGGTGCGCCTCCCCGTCGTGAACCGCGACATCCCCGTGATCGCCGACTCGTATGCGGACCCCGCCTTCGGGACGGGCGTCGTGAAGATCACGCCGGCGCACGACGCCAACGACTTCGAGGTCGGCCGGCGCCATTCGCTCTCCATGCCCGTGATCATCGACGAACACGGCGTGGTGCGAGAAGTCGTCGACGCGGACGGCCGCGTCCCCAAGGAGTTGGCGGACCTCGATCGCTTCGCGGCGCGGGAGCGCATCGTCGAGATGCTGCGTGCCGGTGGTGCGCTGCAAAAGGTGGAAACGCACCGCCACTCGGTGCGCCATTGCTATCGCTGCGACACCGTGGTCGAGCCGCGTTTGTCCGATCAGTGGTTCGTGAAGATGGAGCCGCTCGCCCGGCCCGCGCTCCAGGCGGTGCGCGACGGCGGCATTCGCATTCTTCCCGAGCGCTGGGAAGCCGTGTACGTGAATTGGCTCACCAACATCCGCGACTGGAACATCTCGCGGCAGCTGTGGTGGGGTCATCGCATTCCGGTGTGGTACTGCGACGAGTGCGATCCGCCGAACAACGTCATCGCCAGCCGGGAAGACATCACCACGTGTCCCCACTGCGGCTGCCCGGCGCGTCAGGACGAAGACGTGCTCGACACGTGGTTTTCGTCTTGGCTCTGGCCCATCTCGACGCTCGGCTGGCCCGACGAGAAATCGCCGGAGCTGGCCGCCTTCTATCCGACCGACACGCTCGTCACCGCCCCGGAGATTCTCTTCTTCTGGGTGGCGCGCATGATCATGGCCGG
Source organism: Gemmatimonadaceae bacterium (assembly GCA_035554995.1). Taxonomy (GTDB): domain Bacteria; phylum Gemmatimonadota; class Gemmatimonadetes; order Gemmatimonadales; family Gemmatimonadaceae; genus JAQBQB01. The sequence continues at coordinate 29,071 of DATMHK010000314.1, read as the reverse complement.
CTACGAATTCATGGGTCGAGCTCCATTTCACTCCGTGTACCTGCACGGCACGGCGCGCGACACGCAGCATCGCAAGATGTCGAAGTCGCTCGGCAACGGGATCGACCCGCTCGACGTCATCGGTCTCTATGGCGCGGACGCACTGCGCTGGACGCTCATCGCCGGCATGGGCATGGGCACGGATGTCATCCTCGATCCGAACGACATCGACAAATCGTTCGCGACGGGACGCAACTTCGCGACGAAGCTGTGGAACATCGGTCGATTCTTGCTCGATCGCGTCGGTTCAGAACCGATTCGTCCAGTGTCGTCGATCGATGCGGCGTCGCTCACGGCGGCGGACGAGTGGATTCTCGCGCGTCTCGATGAAGCGATCGCCGATTGCGATCGCGCGCTCGGCCCCCTGCGTCCGACGCAGCCGCACGATTCGCCTGACGGTCGCGTGTGGCGCGACAACGAACGGCATGCCGGACTGCGACTCAACGAGTACGCCGAATCGGCGCGCCGGTTCGTGTGGAACGAGCTGGCCGACTGGTATCTCGAATCGTTGAAGGCTCGACTGGATGCGCCGGGCGACGACCGTGAGGTCGCACGCGCCGTGCTCGTGTACGCGTTCGACAGCGCGCTCCGGTTGCTGCATCCGATCGTACCGTTCGTGACCGAGTCGTTGTGGCAACGGCTGCCGGGACGGAACGGCGGAGAGTTTGTCGCGCGCGCCCCTTGGCCCGTGCGTCGCAGCGACACGCCGTCGCGCGGCGCAGCCGACTTCGAGTTGGTGCGCGAAGCAGTGCTGGCGGTGCGCCAGATTCGAGCGGACAACAACGTGCCGCCCGGCAAGGCGGTGGACGTGCACATTCGCCCGGCGCGTGAGGCGGCCGTCGTCTTCGAACGAGAAGGCGGCACGCTCGGTCGCCTGGCGCGCGCGACGGTGAGCATCATCAACGGCGCGCCGGTGACCGCGGCCGCGCACGCGGTGATTGCCGGGGGCACGGAGATCATCGTTCCGCTCGCCGGGTTGATCGACGTCGAAGCAGAATGCGCCAAGCTCCGCACCGAGGCCGCCGAGCTGGAAAAGCAGATCACGGCGCGGCGCGGCCGGCTCGAGAATCCGAAGTATGTCGAGCGTGCGCCGGCTCAGGTGGTCGCCAACGACCGCGCGATTCTCGAGGAGATGGTCCAGAAGAGAGAGCAATTAGTCGAAAAGGTGCGAGCGCTGTGCGGCGGTTGATCCTCCCGCTCGCCGCCGCCGCGGTCGCGGCATGCGCGTCGGCTGGCCCGCCACCGGGAGGTCCCGAGGATCATTCGCCACCGCAGATCATTTCGTTGAGGCCCGACTCGGGACAGCTCAACGCGAAGGTCAAGGAGGTACAGTTTCAGTTCGATGAAGTCGTGAGCGACCGTCCGACGGGCGCCGCCTCACTCGATCGCATGTTCCTGATCTCGCCGCGTAACGGCGAACCGCGCGTCAGCTGGCATCGCTCGCGCATCAGCGTTCGCCCGGAGCGCGGCTTCCGCGACAGCACCGCCTATCGCATCACCATGTTGCCCGGTATCGCCGACCTGCGCGGGAACGTGCGGAAGGACGGCGCGACGCTCGTCTTCTCCACCGGGCCCACGTTTCCGACGCTCGGCATCGTCGGGACAGTGTTCGATTGGGCCGGACAGGCGATAGCCAAGGGCGCGTACGTCGAAGCGGTCGCGAAGCGGGACACGACCGTCGTGTATCTGACCGCGAGCGATTCGAGCGGCCAGTTCGATTTGGGACCACTTCCCGCGGGCAACTACACGGTTCGCGCGCTGATCGATCAGAACTCGAATCGTGTGTTCGACCGGAACGAGAAGTGGGACTCCGCTTCGGTGAGTGTCGCGGCCACGCGCCCTTCGGTCGAGCTCGACCTCATCGAGCGTGATTCGGTGCCTCCCGCATTCGCCAACGTGACCGTCGACGACAGCGTGACAATCACGATCGCGTTCGACAAGCCGCTCGATCCAACGATCCCCCTCCAGCCCGCGCTCGTCGCGCTCAAGCGCGCGGATTCCTCGGACGTCACGGTGACGCGCGTCGAGTGGGCGATGGCGCACGCACGCGCCCGAGCCGCTGCCGATTCCGCGCGACGCGCCGATTCGCTGCGCGCCGCCGGAAACCCGCCGCCGGCGGCAGCGCCCCCCCCGACACCGGCCGGAGTGCGGGCGCCGCCGCCACCGCGAAAACCAAAATCCCCCGCGCCAGAGCGGGCCATCGTCGCCACAGTGTCGCCGTCAACGCCGATGCTCCCGGGGCAAACAATCCGCGTCACGACGCGCGCGCTCCGCAACCTGCTTGGGAAGTCGAGCGAGTTGACGCGCACCGTGACCGTCCCACGCCCGGCGCCGCGCGACACGTCCCAAAAAGCCCGTCCGGACTCGGCCAAAGCGCCGCGCCGGCCGCCTCCAAGATTACGGCCGTGAGCGAGAACGCGAACGACGCGCGCCGGCGGCTGCCGAGTGTGACATCGCTGCTCGAGAGCGGCGACGTGCGGGCGCTGCTCGAGCAAACACCGCGAGCCGTCGTCGTCGACGCCATACGCCGAACGATCGACGCGGCGCGACTCGAGCCCGCGTCGGCGCCGTCGACGGAAGAAGACTGGGCTCGCGCGGTGTCGAATGCCGTGGCGCAATCGGTCACGCCGTCGCTCCGACGAGTGATCAACGCCACGGGTGTCGTGCTGCACACGAATCTCGGACGAGCACCGCTCGCCCCGGCCGCCGTGGACGCGATCGCGCGCGTCGCACAGGGCTTCTCCAATCTCGAATATGACCTCGAGAAGGGTGTTCGCGGATCGCGCTACGTGCACTGCAGCGATCTGCTCCGCGAGCTGACGGGCGCCGAAGACGCGCTCGTGGTGAACAACGGCGCGGCGGCACTGGTGCTCGTGCTCAACACCGTCGCCGACGGCCGCGACGCGATCGTGTCGCGCGGGGAGCTGGTGGAGATCGGCGGCAGTTTCCGCATCCCCGACATGATGCGAAAGAGCGGCGCCCGCCTCGTCGAGGTGGGATCGACCAATCGCACGCACGCCGACGATTACGAGCACGCCATCGGCTCTGAGACGGGCGCCATTCTCAAGGTCCACCGCAGCAATTTCGCGCTGTCGGGGTTCGTCGCCGAAGCATCCATCGCCGCACTCGCCGCCCTGGGAAGCCCACGCGGAGTCCCCGTGATTCACGACCTGGGCAGCGGACTTCTGCTGTCCCTCGCGGAATTCGGCTTGGCCGGTGAGCCGACGGCGCGCGAAGCGCTCCGCGCGGGAGCGTCGATCGTCACGATGAGCGGCGACAAGCTGCTCGGCGGCCCGCAGGCGGGAATCATCCTCGGCTCCCGCGCGGTGCTCGAACGAGTTCGAAAGAATCCGCTCACGCGGTCGTATCGCGTGGACAAGCTCACGTTGGCCGCGCTCGAGGCAACGCTGGCGCTGTATCGCGACCCCGCGCGGGCGATTCGTGAAATACCCGTCCTGACTCAACTCACTGAACCCGTCCGGACGCTACGCGATCGCGCCGAGAGCCTGCGCGCGGCGATCGGCGACGCGCGCGTCGAGGTCGTCGAGACGAAAGCGAGCGTTGGAGGCGGCGCGTTCCCCACCGCCGAAATTCCCTCGGCGGGAATTGCGATCGGCGGTCGCGCTGACGCCGTCGAGCGCCGGCTTCGCGGCAACGATCCGCCAATCATCGGTCGCATCGCCGACGGCCGCGTCATTCTCGACCTGCGCACCGTCGCACCGCCCGAGGACGCCGACCTGGCGGCGGCCGTCAAGGCGTCCCTCGAGTGACGGCGAAGGGGGGCGGCCGGCCGGCGGCGTTTCTCGATCGCGACGGGACGATCATCCGCGATACGGTCTACATCCGCGATCCCAAGGACGTCGAGCTACTCCCGGGTGCCGCCGACGCGATCAAGCGATTGAACGAGCGGTCGGTCGTCGTCATCGTCGTAACGAATCAGTCGGGAATCGGCCGCGGACTGTTGAGTCCGGAGGAGTACGAGGGCGTGCGTGCCCGGATCGACGCCGAGTTGGCCGAGCAGGGCGCGCGAATCGACGCGACCTACATGTGTCCGCACCATCCCGAGGCGGCGGGCGGCTGCGATTGTCGTAAGCCGGGACTGGGGATGTATCGGCGGGCGATCGGCGATTACGGGCTCGATCCGCGGCGCTCGTTGTTTGTCGGAGATCGCTGGCGAGACGTCGCGCCGTCGGTCACGCTCGGCGGGTTCGCGACGCTGCTCGATTCGCCGTCTACGCCGGACGAGGAATTCGAGCGGGCGTCGAGCGGCGGCGTCGGAATAGCGGCTTCACTCGCCGACGCGGTGGATCGCTACCTCGACGCGCTTCCCGGCCTGGGTGGTCGGCAATAGAATCCGCGACGATGAAATCGCGCATCGCTGTGCTGGCGTCGGGTGGCGGATCGAATCTCCAGGCCATCGTCGATCATCTGGAACAGCTCGGCGCGCGCCGCGGCGGCGAAGTCGTGCTGGTGGCGAGTGACCGCTCACGATCGGGAGCGCTCGAGCGTGCCGCTCGGCGCGATATTCCGGTCGCGGTGCTGGCGTCGACAAAGGAACCCGGGGAGGGGGGCGCGGAGCTCGACGGGCTGCTGGTCGAGCATCAGGTGGACCTCGTCGTCTTGGCGGGCTACCTCAGACTCGTCCCGAGTGAGGTCGTCGCGAAGTATCATGGCAGAATCATGAACGTGCATCCCGCCTTGCTGCCGGCTTTCGGTGGACCGGGCATGTACGGGCAGCGCGTTCACCACGCCGTGATCGAGTCGGGGGCGCGTGTCACTGGTGTCACAGCGCATTTCGTCGACGAGCAGTACGATCGGGGACGGATCATCGCGCAGTGGCCCGTCCCGGTGTTCGGCAGTGACGACGCCGGAACGCTGGCGGCGCGAGTGCTGCGCGTCGAGCATCTTTTCTACCCGCGCGTCGTGGACGCCGTGGCGGCGGGACGAATGACGCTCGAGAGCTGCGGCACGATCGGATCCGCGTTCGTCGACACCCGGCCCTCTTTCACACTGTTGTCGCATGAGGAATCACGCCTTGCTGAAAACATCGAGCTCGCGCTGGGTTGTTAGGCTGTTCGCGCCGCTCGTTCTCGTTTTGGACACCGGGCCGGCTCTGGCCCAGGATACAACGGCGATGCCGCCGTTCTCGCGCGCCGTCGCCACCTGGATCTCGTTGATCGCGGCGCCGGGATACGAGCGGATCGCCACCGATCGGATCATGGCGACGCAGCTCGGTTGGTCACGCGACTCGATGGGAAATCTCATCAAGCGCGCCGGCGAGCCTGGCGCGCGACCGCGGCGCGTCGTCGCGTGCGGACTGGATGAAACGGGATACGTCGTCAGCCAGATCGGCGACGACGGCTACCTGCGTGTACACGCCATCGGCAGCGGCCGTCACCCGGCGCTGTGGGATCAATACCATGAAGGCCAGCGCGTCATCGTGACCGCGGTCGACCGCGCCGTGCCGGGACGCACGAAGTACGTCCCCGGCGTATTCGCGGTTCGCAGCAACCATTTGTGGCGACGCCGCCAGAACGACGAGACTCCGACGACGATCGAGAATCTGTGGATCGACGTCGGCGCGCGTTCGCGAGCGGAAGTCGAGCGCATGGGAATCGACGTCCTCAACCCGGTCGTGCGCGATTGGCCGGAGTGGGTGTTCAGCGACTACGTCGCGGGACCGGCCGCGGTGAACCGAGCCGGGTGCGCGGCGCTTGCGTCGGCGGCCAACATGAGCCGCCTCGTGCTCGACGGTGAGACGGTGTTCATCATCGCGGTGCAGAAGTCGTTCAACTGGGCTGGGCTCACCGGCGCGCTCGCGCGACTGGGGCGCGTCGACTCGCTGGTCATCGCCGACGCCGATCTCGGCGCGAGCGATCCGTCACCGCACGGCATTCGGCCGCCCTGGCCGGCCCTCAGTGGACTCGACATCGGCGCGACGCTCGCGATCGGACTGCCGCGGCACAACGCCGGAACGCTGGCGGAAGTCATCCACGAGTCGGACATCCGGACGATGCACGCCTCGATGGCCAAGGCGGCCGGCCTCGGTTCGCCGACGATGCGGCCATTCATGTTGCCGCACGCATGGACGGCGGCGCCGCCACTCGTCACGCGCGACTCAATGTCGCGCTACGCCGACGTGCTCGGAAAGCTCACCGACATCTACGCGTTGTCGGGACACGAGCAGCCAATGCGCGACGCCGTTCGTGGCATGCTGCCCGCCTGGGCGCGCGACGCGGCGCAAGTCGATTCGGCCGGAAATCTGATCGTCTCGATGGGCCCGAACCGCGACACGACGGTGTTCGTCGCGCACATGGACGAAATCGGATTCACCGTGTCGTCGATCGCCAAGGATGGCACGGTGTCGCTCCGACCGCGCGGGACGTTCTTCCCCTTCCTGTGGGAGGGACAGCCGGCGCTGCTCCACCGCGACAACGACAGGATCCCCGGTCGTGACGGACGCCTCGGCTGCGGCGCCATGCGCGACGGCCCGCTGCGTGGCGTGTTCGTGCCGCGCGACAGCTCGGCACAGCGCGAGCCCGCGACTCTCACCGCGTGGTTTGGCCGCGACTCCGCGGAGCTCGCGGCGAGCGGCGTCGGCGTTGGATCGGGACTCACCGGCTTCAAGTGCTCGGCGCGTTTGGGCGACATGCGGATCGCGGCTCGTTCGATCGACGATCGCGCGGGCGTCACCGCGCTGCTCCTCGCCCTCGAGGAGATCGATCCGACGCGCCTCGATCACAAGGTCATCTTCATGTGGTCCGTGCGCGAGGAAGGCGGTCTCGAGGGCGCGAAGGCCGCGGCGGCGACATTTGGAAAGTCGGTGCACCGCGTCCACGCGATCGATACTTTCGTGTCGTCCGACTCGCCGGTGGAGAGTCAGCGATTCGCGGACGCACCGATCGGCACGGGCGCGGTGGTCCGCGCGCTCGACAACTCGAGCGTCACGCCGCCGGACGAGATCGATCAGGTGGTGAAGCTCGCGAAAGCGAACGGCATCCCGCTGCAGGTCGGCGTCACGAACGGCGGCAACGACGGCTCGGAGTTCGCGCGCATGGGGGCGGTGAACGTCGCGATCGCCTGGCCGCTGCGTTACAGTCATTCCCCCGCGGAGGTCATGGACCTTCGCGATCTGAGATCTCTCACGCGTATCGTCGCGGCGCTCGCGAAGGCTCCGATTCGCGCAATCCGACCATAAACGACCTTCGCTCGACATGCCTCGCGCACTTCTCTCGGTTTCCGACAAGACAGGTTTGATCGATTTCGCCCGCCGGTTGGCGGAACTCGGCTGGGAGCTGGTGTCCACCGGCGGGACCGCCAAGGCGCTGCGCGACGCCGGCCTGGCGCCCCGCGACGTGAGCGACGTGACGGGATTCCCCGAGATGATGCACGGCCGTGTGAAGACCCTGCACCCGGCCGTACACGGCGCCCTGCTGGCTCGGCGCGACGTGCCGGAACACATGCAAGCCTTGGCCACGCACGATATCACACCCATAGATTTGGTCGCCGTCAATCTGTATCCCTTCCGCGAGACTGTCGCGCGAAAGGGTGTCACGCCGGAAGACGCGATCGAGAACATCGACATCGGCGGGCCGAGCATGCTGCGCTCGGCGGCAAAGAACTTCGAGTCGGTGTGGGTGATCGTTGACCCGGACGACTACGGCCGCGTGCTCGCGTCGCTCGAGGCGAACGACCCCGACGAGGATCTCCGGCGACTACTGGCGGGCAAAGTCTACGCGCACACGGCGTCGTACGACTCCGCTATCGCCGCATGGTTCGCCAAGGAACGCGGCGACAAGTTCCCCGAGACGATCGTCGTGTCTTTCGAGCGCGCCCAGAAGCTGCGTTACGGTGAAAATCCCGGCCAGGATGCCGCTTTCTATATGGAGCGACCAGGTGCGGGGCTGTCCGGGCTGGTGCAGCGCGGCGGAAAGGAGCTTTCCTTCAACAATCTCTTCGACCTGGAAGGCGCGCTGCTCGCGATCGATCCGTATCGCGGCCAGACGGCCTGCGCGATCGTCAAGCACACCAGTCCGTGCGGGCTCGCGATCGGCAACAGCGCTCTCGAGGCATACCGGAAAGCGCTGGCCTGCGACCCCGTCTCGGCGTTCGGTTCGGTGATCGCGTTCAACGTGACCGTGGACGACGCCACGGCCGACGTCGTGTCAGGTCTGTTCGTGGAATGCATCGTTGCGCCCGAGTTCAGCCCTGGCGCCGTAGAGATCCTTGGCCGGAAAAAGAACTTGCGGGTGCTCGAGGGACAGGCGCCGCTCGGGAACGACATCAATCTCGATTACAAGCGTGTACGCGGCGGCGTTCTCGTTCAGGAACGCGCGGCGTCGATCATCAGCGACGAGGGTTGGACGCCCGTCACGAAGCGACAGCCCACCGCCGAGGAGTATCAGGACCTGTTGTTCGCCTGGCGCGCGGTGGCCTCGGTCAAGTCGAACGCCATCGTGCTCGTCCGCAATGGCGCGACGATCGGCATCGGCGCGGGCCAGATGTCACGCGTCGATGCCGCATTCATCGCCGTGCACAAGGCCAACCAGGCGAATCACATCACCGACGGTTCCGTCCTCGGATCGGACGCATTCTTTCCGTTCCGCGACGGGATCGATCAGGCGGCCGAGGCGGGCGTGCGCGCGATCGTCCAGCCGGGTGGTTCCGTTCGCGACGCCGAAGTGATCGCCGCCGCCGACGAGCGCGGCATGGCGATGATCTTCACCGGCAAGCGTCAGTTCCGACATTAGCCGAGCACGGGCGATGAGCCGGCGACGCGTCGGCGTGATCGGCTCCTTCGTGTGGGACGTGATCCATGGTCGCGACCCACGCTCGGCGCCGGTCGAGGAATGGGGCGGCATCGCCTACGGGATCAGCGGTCTCGATGCCGCCTTGTCCGACGACTGGGAAATCGTGCCGATCGTCAAGGTTGGCGACGACCTGTCGTCTCGCGCGGCGACGTTCCTGTCGTCACTCGAGCATATCGCCCCCGACGCGCGTCCCATCGAGGTTCCCTATCCCAACAACCGGGTCGAGCTGCGCTATTACACCGACGAGCGACGGAGCGAGATCCTGACGGGCGGCGTTCCCGCCTGGAATTGGCTCGGGCTCAAGCCCGCACTGGACGCAGCCCGGCTCGATGCGCTCTACATCAACTTCCTGAGCGGCTGGGAGCTGGATCTCGAGACGACTCAGCTCATTCGCGCACACTTCAAGGGGCCGATCTACTGCGACCTCCACATGCTCGCCTGGGCCGTACAACCGTCGGGCTTGCGGACGCTGCGCCCCATGACCGACGTGCGCGAATGGTGTGGGTGCTTCGACTTCCTGCAAATGAACGAGGACGAGCTCACGACGATGGCGCCCGATCCCATGACGCTCGCCGCAACGGCGCTGCACGCGGGCGTGCGCTGTCTGGCGATAACGCTGGGACGTCGCGGCGCCGTGTATTTCGCCGCGCCCGACTTCGAGAGAATCGACGACGTGAACCGCCCGCGCGCGCTCGGAAGCTCCGTCGGCCCGGTACGGACGGCGCTGGTTCCGGCCGAACGGCTGGTCGAGGGCGGCGATCCGACCGGCTGCGGCGACGTCTGGGGCTCGACCTATTTCTCCAGACTGCTCGCCGGTGATAACTTGAGCGTCGCCATCCTCGCCGCGAATCGCGCGGCCGCCCGCAACGTCGAGCACCGCGGCGCATCCGGGCTCTCCAACCATCTCAGGGGAAGAATCAGCCTCACGTGACGAACGTCATCACTGTTCCGCCCTCGCTCGACGATCACTCCTTCGAACAAGTGCTGGAGCAGGTGGCGCCTCTCCCCGACGACGCGAAGCTCGTGGTTGACGCCCGCCATGTGCGGTGGGCGTCGCCCTACGGGCTCACGGCGCTCCTGACTTTCGCCCAAACCCGGAAAGTCATGCCCACCCTCGCCGTGCCCGAGCTCGACGACACGGCGTCGTACTGGGCGCGCGCCGCTTTCTTTCAGCACGCCGAAGAGCTTTACGAGCTGCGCGGCACCTACCCCAAGCGTCGCGACGCCGGCGAGTCGAGCGTGCTCCTCGAGATCACCGCGATCGCGCGGAGCGACGACGTCCACGACGTCGTCGGGCGGGTCCAGGAGCGGGCCCAGCGCATCATCAAGTCGGAGCTCAAGCTCGAGTCCAAGGCGATCATCGGCTTCGCGATGACGCTCTCGGAGGTCTGCCAAAACATCATCGAGCACGCCGGACAGGGCGGTTGGGTCGCGGTACAGAGCTATAACTGGGCGCGCCGGCTCGGTCGACGCGTGGTCGTGATCGCGGTGTGCGACGCGGGCCTCGGTTTCCGGAAGTCACTCGAATCCACACCTGGCCATGTCCCGACAGATCGCTGGGACGACGCGGCGGCGCTCGAGGCGGCGGTCATCCGCGGCGTCAGCCGGTTCCGCGATCGCGGTCGCGGACAAGGTTTGGCCGGCACACGGAGTTATGTTGGACGGTGGAAGGGAAAGCTGTCGGTTCGGAGCGGCACGGCGCGCATCTCGATCGTGCCGAGCTGGGACGACGATGTTCCACTCGCCGAGGGACTGGCGGCATTCCCTGGAGCGCAGGTGCAAGTCATCATTCCGGAAGCCGTGTCCGAGACGGAGGGTCGCTGAGTGATGATGCAACAACACATCGACATCAGTAGCGTGCTTCGACAGACGCTCGCCTGCGATCTCTACTCCAACCTCGTCACGAGAAAGACGGGCGCCGCCGTTCGGGGCCAGATCGAGCGACTATTGGACGTCGGGCCGACCACCGGACACGCCCTCACGGTGATCGATTTTTCGCAGGTGTCGATGATCGATTTCTCCTGCGCCGACGAAGTTGTCGCAAAGCTGCTGCTCCGGTACGCGGACGAAGAGGCGAATGAGGTCTACTTCCTCTTCCGCGGCGTCACCGACGACCACTGGGATGCGATCGAAGCCGTGCTCGATCGGCACGGGCTCGCCCTCGCGCTCGAGAGCGGCGACGACGTTCGCGTCGTCGGCGCGCTCACCGACGGTGAGCGCAGCGCCTGGGACGTCACGTATCGTCTCGGCGACGTCGGTGCCGACGACGTCGCCGCGGAAACGGGAACCGACCGCGCGAACGCGCTCGATGCGCTCGAGGCCCTCTGGCGGCGCCGGCTCGTCATGCGCGTGAATGGACGCTACGTCGCCGTCGGCGGCATGCGACACCATGGATAGCGATTCGCTCAACCGACCGCTGCGCGTCGCCGACTTCATCGCGACGCGTTCGGGCGACGAGGACCGTGGGCCCATGGTCGTGATGAACCCCGACGACGCGCGCACGCGCCTGTTGACCGAAGGCGAGCTGGCCTGGGTGTACGGTCCCCGCCGCCACGAGCTGGCGACGGTTCGCGTCGACCCCGGCATGCGCCTCGGTGACGTCGGTGTGCGCGACATCTCCGGCGTCGCGCCGTCGGAAATCGTTCGCGTCGTCAAACCCGATCTCGATTCGCGTGGCCGGCGTCCTCCCACCGCCTACGCCTAATTGGGGTCAGACCCTATTTCGAATTCTCTAAATAGGGTCTGACCCTATTTCGGAGCCCAGGTGCCTGTGAAAGATTCGGACGAGCCCAAACCTCTGTCGCTCGCGACCATCGCTCTCCATGGCGGCACGCCGGCGCGCGACACGGACGATCCGGTCGTCCGCCCGATCTTCCAGTCCGTGAACTTCATCCAGGAAGTCGGATCCGGTGACGGGCTGCGCTATCCGCGCTACGGGAATTCACCGAATGCGCAGGTCGTGCAGGAGCGGATGGCGGCGCTCGAGGGGGCTGAGAGCGCGGTGCTGCTGTCGAGCGGAATGGGGGCGATCGCCTGTGCGCTGATCGCGCTCCTCCGGCCGGGCGATCACCTCATCAGCAGCAGCACCGTCTACGGCGGCGTGACCCAGCTCCTCGCCAAGGAATTCGATTCTCTCGGGATCGACGTCACCTTCATCGATCCGTTCGAGGCGCGCGTCTGGCGCAAGCGGCTGCGCAAGACGACACGCGCCATCTTCATCGAGACGCCGGTGAACCCGACGTGTCGCGTGCTCGATCTGCGGCCGGTCGTTCACCTCACGAAAGAGCTCGGGATCGCACTCGTCGTCGACTCGACGTTCGCCAGCCCGATCAACTTCCGGCCGATAGACCATGGGGCTGACGTTGTTGTCCACTCGGCCACCAAGTACCTCAACGGACACCATGATGTGCTCGGCGGCGTCGTGTGCGGGACGGCGTCGTACGTCGAGGAAGTTCGGCAGAAGATGATGCTCTGGGGCCAGGCGCCGGACCCGTTCGCGGCGTGGCTGCTCGAACGCGGCCTCAAGACGCTGGACGTCCGCATCGCGCGGCACAACGAAAACGCCATGGCCGTCGCCAAGTGGTGCGCCGGTCAGGACGGCATCAAGCGGGTACTCTACCCCGGCCTGCCGGGCCATCCCGACCACGCGATCGCCTCGTCACAGATGAGCGGTTTCGGCGGCATGATGGCGATCGAGCTCGCCGGCGGCGGAGCGGCGGCAGAACGGTTCGTGTCCAAGCTGCGCATCTTCCGCCACGCACCCAGCCTGGGGGGCGTCGATTCACTGGTTTCCGAGCCGCGGTTCACGTCACACGCCCATCTGACCAAGGACGCCCGAGCCAAAGCCGGCATTCCGGATGGATTTCTACGGCTGAGCATCGGCATTGAAAGTGCTAATGACCTGATCGGAGACATCGAACAGGCTCTGCACTAGATGGCCGAACCGATCCAAGTTGGCGGACCCGACCGGCGTCGACTCGAGCGCCGGATAACGCCGACGCTTGCCGAGCTGACGCTACCCGAGCTGCGGCGCATGATGGTCACGACAGTTCTTTTCGTGATCATTCTCGTGCTGTTCCTCTGGATGGTGCGCACCGTCATCATCGCGACGATCCTCGGGATCATCGTGGCGATGTACATGCGCCCTGTGTACCTGTGGCTCAGACGGTACATCCCGAACAGCATCGCGGCGTCGACGCTCACGCTGACCCTGCTGATCGGGCCCGTGCTCGCGCTGACCATCTACAGCTACGAGGAGATCGCCGACGTCGCGCAATATGCCAGCGCGCATCGCGAGGAGATCGCGGCAAAGGTCGATTCATCCGTCCACCGGCTGCCGTTCATGCAGGAGGCGAACACGGGCGAGGCCGTGCGCCGCTACGTGATCGCGGCGTCGAACTACGGCACGGACATTTTGAGCAGCCTTCGCCAGACGATGGCGAGCATCGCGGTGGCGGCGACGATCTTTCTGTTCACGGCGTACTACGTGATGGTGGACGCCGAAGAGATCATGGAGTACATCCGCACGCGGATACCGCCAAGGTACGGCGAGCTCGCCACCTCGCTCGAGGCAAACATGCGGGGGGTGCTCTACGGCGCGATCTATTCGACCTTCCTCACGCAAACGGTCAAGTCGGTCATCATCCTCGCGATGAACCTCGCATTCCACGTCCCCCTGCCGGGCGTGCTGGCGATCGTTTCGTTCATCATCGGATTCTTCCCGATCGTTGGATCGTGGAGCGTTTATCTGCCGGTGGCCGCCTGGCTCGCGGTGTTCCGCGATGCGCCCGGGCAGGGCCTGGCGATGGTGATCATCGGTTTCACCGTAAATACGATCTACATCTCGACCTTCTTGCGGCCGAAAATCGCCGCCGAACGGTCGAAGGTCCTCAATTTCTACTGGATGCTGGTCGCCCTCATCACGGGCGTCTACACCTTCGGCTTAGTGGGCATTCTCCTCGGACCGATGCTCATCGGGCTGCTCAAAGCCATCCTCGACACGATCACGTCGCAGCCAGGATGGCACTGGACGGATTATGGCGGTGACGCCGGGAGGGTCAGTGCGTCTGAACTTTAGCCATGATACGCTTCGACCGGGTCACCAAGATCTATCCGCGCTCCGGCGGCGCCGCCGCACTGCGCGACGTTACCCTGAACATCGCCAAGGGTGAATTCGCCTTTCTGACCGGCCCAAGCGGCGCCGGGAAGAGTACGATCCTCAAGCTGCTCTATATGGAAGAGCAGCCGACGAGCGGCGAAGTCCGTGTCAGCGGCTACAACTCCAAGGACATCTCGTCTCGGGACGTCTCCAAGCTTCGGCGGCGCCTCGGCATCGTCTTTCAGGATTTCCGGCTGCTCGAGGACCGGACCGCCGAAGGGAACGTCGCCTTCGCCCTCGAGGTGACCGGCGTCCCCCGCCCTCTCATCCCGAATAAGGTTGCGCGCGCGCTGACCGCCGTCGGACTGGCCTCCAAGGCGACGGCGTACCCGCGTGAGCTCTCCGGCGGCGAGCAGCAGCGCGTCGCCTTCGCGCGCGCGCTCGTCAACGACCCATTCGTTCTCATCGCCGACGAGCCGACCGGCAACCTCGACGAACGCGCCACGCGCGGCATCTTCCAGCTCCTGCGCGACATCAACGCCTCCGGCACGGCCGTGCTCATGGCAACGCACAACCTCGAGCTCGTCCGCTCCAGCGAGTACCGCTGCATCGAGATGAACCACGGCGAGGTCGTCTACGACTCCGCCGACGTGAAGCAAAAGGCCGGCTGATGCTGTCGCTGCGTTCCGCTTTCCGGTCGTTCAGCCGCGCGCCGTTGCTCAGCCTTCTCAGCATCACGACGATCGCCTTCTCGCTCTTCGCCTTCGGGCTGTTCGGGCTCGTCGCGCTCAACCTCCGCAATGCCCTCCGCACGGTCGAGGAGCGCGTCGAAATACGCGCCTTCGTCGCTGACAAGACGCCGGTCGAGCGCCTCATCGCCGTGGCGGACGACATCTCGAAGTATCCCGAGATCGAACACGTCGATGTGGTGACGCAGGAGCAGGCGCTGGCCCGCGCCAAACGCGAGCTCGGTGAATTCAAGGACGTCTTCGAGTCCGAGTTCCTCCCGGCATCGCTCGACATCAAGCTCAAGCCGGGCTTCCGCGATCCGGCGACCGTCCGCCGCACTGCCGATCGCTTGCGCGAGCTCGAGTTCGTGGACGACGTCCGCTACGGCGACGAATGGATCACGCAGCTCTATCGTCTGCGGAACATCGCCGGCGTGGCCGGCGCGGTGCTCGGTCTCGCCTTCGCCGCGGTCGCGATCATCATCATCGGCGCGACGATCCGCATGGCCGTGTTGGCCCGGGCCAAAGAGATCGCGATCATGCGATTCGTCGGCGCCACGGACTGGTTCATTCGCCGTCCCTTCCTCATCGAAGGCTCGATCAAAGGCATCCTCGGCGGTACGCTGGCGCTGATCCTCTCGTACGTCGCGATGCGCGCGCTTCAGCAGTATCTGCACCTCGAGACGGCGTTCTTCGACCAGCGCATGGCGATGCTCGGCGTGGCCTCGGGCGCGCTGATGGGGCTCGCCGGCAGCGCCGTATCCGTCGGCCGGCATCTCCGGAAGGTGTGATCGCGGTGCGGCGCCTTTTCGTCGCGGCGAGCCTTGTCCTGCTCGGCGCATCACCCGCTTTCGCGCAGGACCAGAGCGCGCGCCTGCGCGCCCAGCAGGATACGCTGCTCCGTCTCCGTCGCGAGCGCGAGCAGCTCGAACGGCGCGCGGCGGACCTGCAGAACACGATGCACGACCTGAGCGCCGAGATGTCGAATCTCAACAGCCGCGCCGAAGCGACGTCGCGGATCGTGAAGGCGCTCGACTCGCAGCTCGAGACGATCAACGGCGAAGTCGTCTCGGCGACGCGCGACGTCTCGATCACCTCGCGCGATCTCAGTCAGAAGAAAGCCGCGCTTCACGAACGTCTCGTGGACATCTACAAGCGCGGCCCATTGTTCACGACGCAGGTCATGTTGTCCGCGCGCTCGTTCGGCGAGCTCGTCGCGCGGTACAAGTATCTGCACCTGCTGGCGCTTCACGACCGGGCGCTCGTCCAGCGCGTCGAACAGCTCCATAAGCAAGTCAGAAAGGATCAGGATCGTCTCGTCTCGCTACAGAGCGCGGTCGAGCAAAATCGGGACGACAAGGCGCGCGAAGAAGCGCAGCTCCGCGAGCTGGAGCAGGACCGCGGCGCGAACCTCGCCCGGACGCAGCGCGAGGTGCAACTCACCGAGGCTCGCCTCGCCAAGATCCGCGCGACCGAGAGCCAGCTCACGAACGCAATTACCGTCTTCGACACCGAGCGTCGCCGCGCCGAAGCGGCCCGGCCGACCGTCGCGCGCTCGGCCAGCAGCATCAAGACGAGCGACTACGGCCGCCTCGATTGGCCGGTCGACGGTCCCCTCGTCTACACCTTCGGCAAAGCGCAGACAGCCAGCAACACCACGATCCGTTGGAACGGCGTCGGCATCAAAGCCAACGTCGGCACGGCCGTTACAGCTGTTGCCGCCGGCAGAGTGGTGAGCGTCGGCCAGCTCGGGACGTATGGCCTTACGGTGATCATCGATCACGGTGGTGGCGACTACTCGATCTACGGATCACTTTCCCGCGCCGACGTGCGACAACAGCAACAGGTGGTGAAAGGCCAGCAAATCGGCGGCGTCGGCATCTCCGACCCCGAGTACCCACCCCATCTCCACTTCGAGATCCGCCACGGCGGCTCCGACGGCCGCCCCGCCTCCGTCGATCCCGCGACCTGGCTCCGAGATCAGCGGTAGGCGTCGTGGCGCTGGGACGCCGGCGTATGGTGCGTAGCTCGGCTTGACTCCTCCTGGCTGGGACGATTCGTACGATTGGATACGGGACAAAACAACGGGATTGAACGGACCACCTGTCCCGTATCCAATTGTACCAACCGTCCACGGTCCTCAGGCGCCAGCGTGGTCGCGATCCAAACCACCACATAAGTTTGATCCATGCTCGAGCGCGTGACGAAACGCTGCGGCGTTTGCGGACGATTCCGCTCCTACGATCCCGACGATCAGTTCTGTATCACTTGCGGCAGCGACGCTCTAGAGGCCGAGTGCTCGTGTGGCCGCGTGTTCGACTATGCGCCAGACGAATCCGGACCGGTTCACTGTCCGCGTTGCGGGCGGGCATTCCATGGCAAGTCGGAAGAGTTCGAAGCATAAGCGCCCGCGCAAAGCGGCCGCGAGACCGAAGAAAAAGGCAGCGCCGAAAAAGAAGGTGGCGGCAAAAAAGAAGCTGCTGTCCTCGCCCACCAGCCGCCGCCGGTCGCCTGGGGCCAAGGCAGTCAAACTCCTGCCGGCGGCCAAGAAACAGATCAGTAAGAAGCCCGCGTTCAATCCGCGAAAAGACAGCGCGAACAATCCCGACTGGATCGCGCCCGTGTGGAATGACGGCATCCTCCTCGGTGCCCATGTCTCGATCGCCGGCGGGACGAACGAAGCGCCGCGGCGCGCCAAGGCGATCGGTGCGACCGCCATGCAGATTTTCACGAAGATGGCCAACCGGTGGGCCGAGCGTCTCTGCATCGACGACGAGTGCCGGCACTTTCGCGCCGCGCTCGACATGACGCTGGTACAGGCCACCGTCGCGCATGACTCGTATTTGATCAATCTCGCCAGCCCTGACCCGACGCTCCGCCGCAAGTCCATCGAATCGTTCGTCGCCGAGCTGCAACGATGCGAGGCGCTGGGACTGGGTTTCCTCGTCTCGCATCCCGGCAACTACATCGACGACCGCGCGAGCGGTATCGCGCGCAACGCCGACGGTATTGCCGAAGCGTTGTCACGCGTTCCCGGTCAGACGGTGTTGTGCATGGAGATCACCTGCGGAAGCGGCACGGCCATCGGCTCGACGTTCGAGGAGTTGGCGGCGCTGATCGATGGCGTCCCCGATCAATTGCGCCCGCGACTCGGCGTCTGTGTCGATACCTGCCATGCATATTCCGCCGGCTACGATTTCGTGAAGACGTACGACGATGTGTGGCGCCAGTTCGACGATGTGCTCGGACTCAACCGACTGCGCGTCATGCATCTCAACGACTCGAAGACGCCCTTCGCGTCGAGGCGCGACCGACACGAGCTGATCGGCGAAGGCTCGCTCGGCCACGACGCGTTTCGTCGAATCATGAATGACGGCCGGCTGTCGCGCGTGCCCAAACTCATCGAGACTCCCAAAGGCACCGATCCGACGGCGACCGACGCGCGCATGCTGACTCGGCTTCGCGATTACGTCGATCGCTGATCGAGTGCGATACTCGCGCGCGACGATCTATTCCGCGCGCAACGCGCCCGCCGGGTCGACACGCGCCGCACGTCGCGCCGGGAGATAGCTGGCCGCGACCGCGACACCGAGCAGCACCAACGCGACCGTGGCGAACGACAGCGGGTCTCGCGGCCCCACGCCGAACAGCAACTTCGACAACACCCGCGTCAGGTAGAGCGCCAGACCCAGTCCGACGACGAGGCCGAGTGCTGCGGGCGTAGCCCCTTGCCTGACGACGAGCGCGACGACGCTGGCCGGCCGCGCGCCGAGGGCCATGCGCAGGCCGATCTCTTGAACGCGCTGTGAGACGGCATATGCGGCGACGCCGTAGATCCCGACGCAGGTCAGCGCGAGCGCCAGGCCGGCGAAGCACGCCATGAGCACCATGCTGAATCGTCGCCACGACAGCGACGCCGACACGATGTCGCTCATCGCCATGATGTCGGGAGGCGTCATCCGCGGATCCGCCTCGGCGATTGCTCGGCGCAGCGCCGACGATGCCACACCGGGATCGCTCGCCCGCACCACAAAGGCCGGCACGCGCGACATGTCGCCGCCCGCTTGCACCCACGACACCCAGATCGTTCGACGCGGCCGCGCTTGCTCGAGCGATGCGTCGCGCAGGTCGCGAACCACGCCGACGACCTCCATCGGAGTCGGATGGCGGTCGGGACAACCCTTGTAGCAGCCGACGAGAACGCGCTGGCCGATCGGGCTCGCACCGGGGAAGAACCGCTTCGCGTACGCCTCGCTCACCAGCACGACCGGCGGATTCGCGGCGACGTCGGTCTCTGCCAGGTCTCGTCCGGCGAGAATGGGAATGTCCATCATGCCGAGATAGCCGGGGCTCACGGCGCGAAACTCGGTCGCGCCTTCGCTCAGGTCGTTATGGCCCTGAACCGTCGTCGGAAGATTCCACCCGCGGCGCAGTGGCAACGTTGCCGTCGCCCCGGCGCTGATCACACCGGGCGTAGCACGCAGCCGTTCGAGGACGCGCTGCTCGAAGCGCCGCGACACCTCGGCATTCGAGTAGTCCCGCGGCGGACGCGACAAGCTTGCGGTATAGATACCCTCGCGACGGAAACCGCCGTCAACGCGCAGCACATTGAGAAAACTCGAAATAAGGAGCCCGGCACCAGCCAGCAGCACCATCGCCAGCGCCGACTCGAGCCCCACGAGAACACCGCGCGCGCCGCGATGGGCGCTGGATCCGCCGAGCCCACTCGTCCGCGCGCTGCCGACGAGCGAACGCGTGTAGCCGGCCCGCGTCGCGGCCAATCCCACAACAAGCCCAATGACCAGGCTCGCCGCCACCGCGACGATCGTCGTCACCACAACCACCCGAGGGTCGAGCCGCAGCTGGCTCTCTCGCAGCAGCGCGCCGCGCGCCAATGCGACGAGTCCACGCACCGACGCCAGGCTCGCCGCCGTGGCGGCAATTGTCGACGCGACACCGAGCAGCAGCATCTCCATGAGAACCTGGCGAACGATGCGCGAGCGGCCGGCGCCGAGCGCCGCCCGTACCGCGAACTCTCGTCGGCGGGTCAGCGCCCGGGCGTAGACGATATTCGCTACGTTCGCGCAGGCGAGCAAAAAGACGAATAGCGTGGCGCCGAGCATGATCCAGAGCTGCGACACGAGGTCGGCCGCGAAGATCTGCTCGTACGTCATCACGGCGACGCCGTCGTCCTTCTCCACGCGCTCGGGGAACTGCCGTCGATACGCGCCGAACATCGACGCAACATCCTCGCCGACTTGCGCGTCCGTCACGCCGCGACGCAGACGACCGATCGCCGTGTAGTTGGCGCCGCGATCTTCGAGGTCGCTCGAAGAGAGGACCAACGGCAGCACGACCGCGAGCGGTGATTGAACTTCGACGACCTCGAACGATGCCGGCAGAACGCCGGCGACCGAATACAGACGCCCGTCGAGACGAATCGCGCGCCCGACGATGCCCGAGTCGGCGCCGAACCGCGTCGCCCACAGCGCGTGTCCGAGTACGGCGACGGGCGGCGCACCTGGCTCGTAGTCTCTCGAAACGAGTCCGCGCCCGAGTAACGGCTTCGCGCCGAGCACCTTCAGGAGGTCCTCGCTGACGCGAGCGCCCTCGACGGGAGTTCCGGAGTCGTCGTCGCCAAGCTGTGCGTTGAACGTCCGAAGCGTCGCCAGCGCCTCGAAAACCCGGTTGTTGTCGTGAAAGAACTGAAAGCGGCCCGGTGGCACTGCTCCGATAGGTCTCTCCTTCCCCCACCGGGTGCCGAGGTAAACGATGCGCTCCGCGTCCGGATACGGGAGCGGGTGTAGAACGACACGGTCGAGGGCGTGGAATATCGCGGCAGCCGCGCCGACGCCAAGCGTCAGCGTCACGATCACCACCGCCGCGAACACCGGTTGCCGCGCGAGCGACCGTGACGCGTAGCGCACGTCCGCCATGACACCGTCGACTCGATCGCGCATCGTACGCCGGCGTTCCGACTCGAGCGTCATTCGTTCGACCTCCAATTCAATGCGCGCGTAGTCTCCGAACCGTCGCCGCGCCTCCCGTTCCGCCTCTTCGCGAGTCCAGCCGTCACGCATCAGCTCCTCGACGCGGCCCTCGAGATGAAACGCCAGCTCTGCTTCGACATCGTCGTGCAAGCGCCGGCGCGTCGACGGCAGCCGGAACACGCGGCGGAGGTTCCATCTCGCTGGGCTCATGTCGATCCACCGCGCGCCTCGAGAATGAGCGCCGCGGCCTCGGCGTACTGGTTCCACCGCGCGAGCTCCGCGGTGAGCTGTCGTCTGCCGACCGGCGAGAGACGGTAGAACTTCGCGCGGCGCCCCGCGTCGGTGTGGCCCCACTCCGCCTCCAGCCAGCCCTTCTCTTCCATCCGGTGGAGCGCCGGGTACAGCGCACCTTCTTCGATTTGGAGGCGTTGCTTCGTCACGCGCTCGATCCATTGCAGGATCGCGAGCCCGTGCATCGGCCCCCACGAGAGTGTTTTCAGGACGAAGAGATCCAGCGTTCCCCGCAGCAATCCGACGTCCGAGCTCTGCTGGGTTGACTCCGAAGCACTACGAGGCATTCGGCTCTCCAAACCTAAGGTTCTTAGGCTAGAATATGCGCGCGCGCGCCGGCCGTCAAGCCGAATGGCTGAGAATTCTTTACGCGCATGGAGGTGCGCGAAGCCCCGCCCTAGCTTGCGCCACATGATCGCGAATCGCCGCTCATCATGTCGAGCGATTCATCTGCTGGTCGGGCTCACTGCCCTTTCCGCCGCGGCGCCGGCGCGAGCCCAGCGTATGACCGACTACTTCGGGTGCGGCAGTCCACCCATCCACAACCTCCCCTACGACGGCCGCTTTACCTTCGCGCGCCTGATGTACGCGGGCAGCGCGGGCAACTGCTACTATCGCGGCGAGCCCTCCTGGGCCCACGGCTACGGTTACACGTCGAACGGAACGGCCGAGTCGAACCTGATGAAGATCGCGTTCGACGTGAGTCTTCTTCGCCCGCACCGAGACGACACCAACGTCATCGCCCTCGACGACCCGGAGCTCTTCCGTTATCCCGTCGCATTCCTCGTCGAAGCCGGCTACCTCACTCTGACCCCGAAAGAATCCGCGGCGCTGCGTAAGTATTTACTCAAGGGCGGGTTCCTCATCATCGACGATTCGCGCGAAGATCTTGGCCGTGGCAAGAGTGGTTGGTCGAATCTCGAGACCATGCTCCAGCTCGTGCTCCCCGGCCTCCATCCGATCGACATGGACCCGACGCACCCGATTTTTCACTCGTTCTTCGACATCGACTCGTTCGACGTCGTCCACAACTACTACGACCGCGGCCCGCCCATCTTCCGCGGCGTCTTCAAGGACAACGATCCCAAGCAGCGCCTGATGGTGATGATCAACTTCAACACCGACATCTCGAACTACTGGGAATACTCGGCGCTGGGGTTTACGCCGATCGCCGAGTCGAATGAGGCGTACAAGCTCGGGGTCAACTATTTGATTTACGCGTTGACCCACTGAGACACGGACCGCCTTCCAATCGTCAGAATAGGGACCCCAACGCCCTCGGAACATCTGGATGGCAGCCGAGGTAGCGGTTGAGAGGCCTCATCCGTACCATTGAGTGATGCTCGTTCCCACCCCGTTCCGGCGGTTCCAACGCGTCTTCTTCGCCTTCTTCGCCTCTCTGGCGATGGTGGCGCAGTTTGTCGTTGCGTTGGCCCCGCTCGATGAGGGCAAAGAACAGCGCTGGGGTGCGCACGTCGAGGCCGACGGCCCGGTGCACCACATCACTCACAGTGAAGCGACGTGCGCCTCGTGCCAGGCTCGGTCCATCCTCGGCACCGCCGCCAATCCGAGCGTTCCGGTCTTTCGCGACCTGAACATTTCCGTCGCGCCGCGGTACCGCGGTCTCGACGTCGTTTACTCGGAAATCCTCTCCAAGGACAATCCCCGCGCGCCTCCCGCGTGATCTGACATCGCCGCTGTAATCGATTCAGATCCTTCGAGGAGAACATGCGCCTTTCCCTTGGAATGTGCGCGCTTGCCGCATATGGCAGCGCCACATCGGCGCAGCTGCCACAAACTCCGGCAGTTGCGTCCAGTACTCAAATACCGTCGGGCCGGCAGCAAACAGACTCGGTCCGGCTCACTCGTCGCCAAGCGATCGCCGAAGCGCTCGTCCGCAACGCGCAGCTGGAGATCGCGCGCGAACAGACGGCGCAGGCTCGCGCACGTCGGCAGACCGCCATCGCGGTCCCCGATCCCGTCATCCAGGCCGGCTTTGACCAGGAGACCGCCCCGTTTCGGACGGGTGGCGCGAAGCCGGTGGCGATCGGGATGTCGGTACCTTTCCCCGACAAGTTCCGGCTCAACAACCGGATCGGCCTCGCCGACATCGGTGCGTTCGAGTCGAATTATCGGCTGCAGCGGCAGACCGTTTCCCTGCAGGCTTCGGCCTCATACGACTCGCTGCTCGTCGCGCTGAAGCACCAGGAGAATCTTCGCGAAGCGCGCGGACTCGCCAGTGATTTCCTGAAGCGAACCCAGGCACGATACGAGGGTGGAACGGCGGCGAAGCTCGACGTGATCCAGGCGCAGGTGGCGCTGGCACAGGCCGAGACCGACCTGATCGCGAATGAACGGGATGTCGCAGCGGCGCAGGCGTCGCTGAACCGGACGTTGGGACGACAGGTTACCGCGCCGATCGCTCCCGCCGACTCGCTCGACATCCCGCCTGCGCTTCCCGATTCGTCGACGATCGAGCAGACCGCACTCACCAGTCGTCCGGAGATTCAGTCGCTACAGCAGCAGCAGCTCGGTGCGCGGGCCACGACCAGCCTCGCGCGCGAGTTCTGGCTCCCCGACATCACGTTCGCCGTCGCTCGCGACTATGCGCAGCCGGGGGCCCCGTTGTTCACCACCGGCATCTCTCTTCCCCTCCCCGCCTTTTACTGGCAGCACGCGAAAGGCGACATCGCGCAGGCGAGCCACTTCGAGAAAGAGCTCGACGCCACCTATCGCGATACGCGGGTCCAAGTCGTCCAGGACGTCCGCACCGCCTACGCAAATGCCAGCACCGCAATGCGGCAGGCCACCTTCATTCGAGACGAGCTCGTTCCCGCCGCGCGTGAAGCGTATCGCGTCGCCTCCACGAGCTACAGCCTCGGCGGCTCGTCGGCGCTCGAGGTACTGACCGCACGCAGCGCGCTTCTTCAGGCGCTGAGCCAGCTCGCCGACGCGCTTGCCGCCGCCAACACCGCCCGCGCCGATCTCGATCGCGCGCTCGGCCTCTCCGTTTCCACCACCGGAATTCCCATCCGATGACGACGCAACTCACTCGCTGCGCCGCCGGCGCCGCGCTGTTCGTAGTCGGTGCGGCGTGCTCCTCGAAGGAAGCAGGCACGGTCGCCGACACCGTCGCCTCACAACCGCAGGCGCTCACGATCACGCCGGAGCAGCGCCAACGCATTCACGTCGTCGCTGTAACGGCAACGGCGTTCCGGCCAGTGGTCGAGGCGACCGGGAACGTCGCGTTCAACGGCGATCGCTCGACGCAGGTTCTGTCGCCCGTTTCCGGACCCGCGACGCGGGTGATCGGGACGCCGGGAATGGTCGTTCATCGCGGCGAGCCGCTCGCCTACGTGAGCTCGCCCGACTTCGCCAGCGCCGTCGCCGACTACCGCAAAGCGCAGTCGGGGTTTCGCAACGCCAAGCGCATTGCCGACCGTGATTCAGCGCTGTTCAAGAACGACGCGCTCGCGCGCGGTGAGCTCGAGCAAGCACAGGCCGATCTCGCCGCCGCCGAAGCCGACGTCGATGCCGCCGTCGAGAACATGCGCGCGCTCGGCGTCGATGAGGCGCAGATCCAGGCTGTAAAGGACGGCAAGACCACGTCGATCGCCGCCATCGTCAAAGCGCCGATCGACGGCACGATCGTCGAGAAGCTCATTTCGGACGGACAGCTTTTGCAGGCGGGGAGCACGCCGTGCTTCACGATCGCCGATCTGAGCACGATGTGGATCCTGGCGAGCGTCTTCGCGAATGACCTGCCCGACGTCTCCATCGGACAACCGGCTGACGTGATCACCGACGCCTCGCGCGCGCCGATTCCCGGCAAGGTGGACTACATCGCCTCGCTCGCCGATCCCGGCACCAAGGCGGTTCAGGTTCGCATCGTGACGCCGAACAACAACCACGCCCTGCGTCGCGACATGTTCGTCCGCGTGCAGATCAAGAGCGCGGCGGAGCATCACGGAATTCTCGTTCCCGTGTCGTCGGTGCTGCGCGACGAGCAGAACTTGCCCTTCGTGTTCGTGGTGATGGGCAAGGGATTTGGACGACGACGCATCACGCTCGGCACCCGAGTTGGCGATACGTACGAAGTCAGCGCCGGCCTGGCCGCCGGTGACCAGATCGTCGCCGAAGGCGCGCTCTTCCTCCAGTTCGCGGAGACCCAGTGAGCGAGCCAACGGAGCCGACAGAGCCAACACGGCCTCCGCGCGAGCCACTTCCGTCGAGCAGCAGTCAAGGTCGGCGCGGACCAATTCAGCATCTCGTCGAAGCAGCGGTGAGTCAGCCGCTGCTCATCGTGTTGATCACACTCGCGATCGTCGGCATCGGCATCTTCTCGCTCCAGCGTCTGCCGGTCGACGCATACCCCGATGTCTCTCCGCCAGGCGTCGAGCTGACCGCGCAGTGGCCCGGCCACGCGGCCGAGGAAGTCGAGCGGCTCATCACGGTCCCGATCGAGACGGAGCTCAATGGGCTGCCGAACCTGGTCGTCCTTCGATCGGTCTCGTTGTACGGACTCGCGAACATCCGGGTGACGTTCACGGATGGAACCGACATCTACTTCGCGCGCCAGCAGGTGTTCGAACGTCTGAGCGGCGCCGGGCTGCCGGAAGGAGTCGAGACCGAGATCGAACCGCCGTTCTCGCCATCGGGGCTGGTCTACCGGTACACCGTTCAAAGTCCCGACCGAACGGCGTCGGAACTGCACGTGCTCCAAGACTGGGTGCTCGACAAGGCCTATCGTGCCGTTCCCGGTGTCGCCGACGTCGCGTCGTTGGGCGGCGAGACGATGCAGTACCAGGTGCTCATCGATCCGACCAAGCTCGCCGGAACCGGACTGGCGATTAGCGACGTGTCGGCCGCGCTCACGTCGAACAACAGCAATGGCGGTGGTGGATTCATCTCCGAGGGCGGTCAGTTCTTCTACGTGCGTGGCATTGGGCGCGTCGTCACGCTCGAGGACATCGGCAATGTCGTCGTCGCGGTGAAGAATGGCGTGCCGGTTCTGATCAAAGACATCGGGACGGTCGAGATCGGACACGCGCCGCGGCTCGGCCAGTTCGGATTCAACAAACAAGACGACGCCGTCGAAGGCGTCATCCTGATGCGCACCGGCGAGCAGGCCCAAGTCGTCCTCAAGCGCGTCGAAGCGAAGACGCGCGAGCTGAACGACCACGTGCTCCCGAAGGACGTCAAGGTCGTCCCGTTCTACGACCGAAGCGATCTAATCCACCTGACGGCGCGCACGGTCGCCGAGAATCTGACGCTCGGAATCCTGCTCGTCGGCGTCGTGCTCATCTTCTTCCTGTTCGACGTTCGCGCGGGATTGATCGCGGCGGTTGCTGTGCCGCTGTCGCTGCTCGTCGCGTTCATCGGCCTCGATCTACAGCACATTCCGGCAAATCTGCTGTCGATCGGCGCCATCGACTTCGGCATTCTCGTCGACGGCGCGGTCGTGATGGTCGAGAACATCTATCGACAGTTGGCGCGGCGCCGCGGGACCGAGTACAAGATCCGCGAGGTCATTCTCGAAGCCGCATCCGAGGTCAATCGTCCAATCGTATTCGCACTCGCCGTGATCGTTGCCGGCTTCTTGCCGATCTACGCGCTCACCGGTCCGGCGGCGAAACTCTTCCGGCCGATGGCCGACACGACGATTTACGCGCTGCTCGGCTCTCGCGTGCTGACGCTGACGCTCATTCCCGTGCTCTGCGCCTGGGCGCTCCGCCGCGGCGTGCGCGAGCGCACGAACCGTCCCTTCGAGTGGATTCGCGCGCAGTACACGCGAGGGCTGGATTGGTGTTTGGCCCACGTTCGGGCCACGGTTGTCGCGTCACTCGTACTGCTCGCCGGAACGATCGGCCTCGCGCTGACGCGCGGCGGTGAATTCATGCCGAAGCTCGATGAAGGATCGCTCTGGGTCCGGGCCACGATGCCATATACGATTTCGTTCGAGGAATCGTCGCGCATCGTTCCGCAGGTGCGGGCGATTCTGCAGAGCTTTCCCGAGGTTACTGTCGTCGCCTCCGAGCACGGCCGCGATGACGCGGGAACCGATCCGACGGGCTTTTTCAACGCCGAGTTTTACGTCGGCCTCAAGCCGTACTCCGAGTGGAATGGCGCGTTTCGGACGAAGGATCAGCTGATCGACGCGGTACAGCGGAAGTTGGCCGTCTTCCCCGGCATCACGTTCAATTACACGCAGCCCGCCGAAGACGCGGTCGACGAGGCGCTAACCGGACTCAAGGCGTCGCTCGACGTGAAAATCTTCGGGACCGATCTGGGCATTCTCGAGGATAGGGCACGCGCGATCAAAGCCACGATCGAACGCGTGCCCGGCATTGAGCACGTCACAGTCGTCCAGGAGCTCGGCCAGCCGAGCTTGACCATCACCATCGATCGCGAGAAGATCGCGCGGTACGGTCTCAGTGCCGACGCGATCAATGGAGTGATCGAGGCCGCGGTCGGCGGGTCGGCGACCACTGAAGTCGTTCAGGGTGAGCGGACGTTCGACCTCGTCGTCCGTCTGCAACCTCAGTATCGCGACACGCCCGAGCACATCGCCAACATTCTCCTCGCGACGCCCGACGGGCACCAAGTTCCGCTGCGCGAAGTGGCCGACGTGCAAATCGCCAACGGCGCGGCGTTCATCTATCGCCAAGACAACTCGCGCTACATCGGCGTGCAGTACTCCGTCGAAGGCCGCGACCTCGCCAGCGCCGTGGCCGATGCGAGAGCAGCGGTCGACAAGAGTCTCAAGCTACCGATCGGGTACTCGGTGCGCTGGGGAGGTGAGTTCGAAGAATACACGGCGTCACGCGCGCAGATGAACCTCGTGCTCCCGCTGACGATCATTTTGATCTTCGCGATCCTGTTCGTTCTGTACAAGAACATGAAGTTCCCGCTAATTACCATCGTGGGAGTGATTCTGTCGGCGCCGCTCGGCGGCTTGGCCGCGATGGCGCTGACGGGCACGCCGCTCTCGGTCTCGTCGATGATCGGCTTTCTCGCGCTCTTTGGCGTGTCGGTGCAGACAGCGGTCGTCTACATCTCTTATGCGAATGAGCTTCGCATCGGCGGCTTCGCGATCGCCGAGGCGACGCGAGCCGCCGCGCTGCTCCGTCTCCGTCCGATCATGATGACCGCGCTCGTCGCCGCGCTGGGCTTGCTGCCGGCGGCGCTGTCAACCGGAGTCGGCTCGGACACCCAGAAGCCGTTTGCGCTCGTGATCGTTGGCGGACTCTTTTCACGCCTCTTGATCAGCGTGTTCTTGATGCCCGTGCTGTACGTGCTGGTCGCGCGCGACGACGATCACCTTGAGGTGTGATCGTGCGCGTTTGGTGTCGTTCGATACTCGTTGTCATCGCGTCCATCGCCGTAAGGCGCGACGTC
Organism: Gemmatimonadaceae bacterium; assembly: GCA_035554995.1. GTDB lineage: Bacteria > Gemmatimonadota > Gemmatimonadetes > Gemmatimonadales > Gemmatimonadaceae > JAQBQB01. The sequence continues at coordinate 717 of DATMHK010000314.1, read as the reverse complement.
GCCGCTCAATCGCGGGCGGTCGAGCCGGAGCTTGTGCTCGGACTCTCGCTCCAGCCTGACGCCGTGAAGGACCACGGCCGCGGCGGCTACAACTTCACACTCTTTCCCATCGGTCCTGCCGCTGGCGGCGCCGTTCGCTGGAGATTCCGCGGCGGATCCTCCCTCGCCGCGCGCGTTGACGGGGCGTTCTTCCTTGTCGGCGAAATGGACAGAACTGGTTTTGACGACCCGGTGGACAAGCCCGAAAGCCTCGCTTTGCTGACCGGCGGGATCGAGTGGCGCTCATCCGATCGAGTGTCGCTTCCATTCTCGATTGGCGTAGGCGTGACGCGAGCCATTTCGGCGCCACGAACGGGCCGCGAGACCACGCCGGTGGTCACGCTTGGCCTGTTTCGTCATTTGACGAAGCACTCGGATGCGCGAGCGGGACTCAGCGTCGCCACCAATCCGATTGGGCGGAGCTGGTTTCAGCTACCGATCGGCGTGGCGATTCATCCCGCGGATTCGTCGCCCTAGCCGGCGGGATCATCGAATGGGAAGCGGAGGACGGTCCCGAGCTGCGTATCAGCCGCTACCGTCGCTCGCGAGCCAGTCCTTGACAAAACTCCTCAACGGATAGACAGTCTAACCATCATAGACAGACAGGCTATCCATGGCCGCCAAACCGCAGGAGCTGGTGCCCGGCACCCTCGACATGCTCGTCCTCCGCACGGTGAG
>DATMHK010000313.1:0-9337 GCA_035554995.1 Gemmatimonadaceae bacterium | reverse complement strand
TGCGCCTTCAGAGCCTGTTCGACTGGCGCGGCGGCAACAAGTGGTACAACAACACCGAGCGAATTCGCTGCACGCGCCCGAACTGCAACGGCATGTTCAATCCGAACGCGTCGATGGAGGAGCAGGCCATGGTCGTCGCCGCGAACTTCAACGCGGCCAAGACCCTCGACGGGTTCCTGCAGCCCGGCGGATTCGTGAAATGGCGTGAGGCGTCGGCGACGTTGCAGCTGCCGCAACAGCTGTATTCGCGTTCACGCATCAAGAACGCGTCGCTCGTGTTCACGGCGCGCAACCTGAAACTCTGGACGAACTATCGTGGCACCGATCCCGAGAGCGATTTCCAGGTCGGAGAAGGCGGTGACGCGCCGTCGGAATTCCAGACGTTCTCGCAGCCCACGTATTTCATCCTTCGTTTGAACCTCGGCTTCTAACCGGACCGCGACCCATGAGACATCGAATCATGCAAGGCCGCGTGAGAGCGACGATCGTGCTCGCCGCCGCGGCAGCTTTCGTCGGATGCGACCCGAAGACCGCGTTGCTCGAAGCCGTGGACCCCGACATCATCGATCCATCGTCGGTAGAATCGGCGGCGGGCGCCGTCGCCGTGAGGAACGGGGCTCTGGCGCGGTTGCGCGCCGCGACCGCCGACGACGAAAGTAGCTGGCTATTCGGCGGACTTCTCGTCGACGAATGGGCAACGAGCTCCACGTTCGTCCAGAACGACGAAACCGACCAACGACAGACCAAGCTCGATAACGGCACGGTCCAGGGCCAGCTGCGTGCGCTCTACCGCGTACGTACCTCGGCCAATCAGGCGATCAAGCTGCTGACCCAGTATCGACCGACTCCGGCGTCGGATATCGCCGAGATGTATTTCGCGCGCGGTTTCGCCGAGTTGCAGCTCGCGTCGGATTTCTGCAACGGAATCCCACTGACCGACGGAGCCGGCGACGAGATCAAGTACGGGCCGGGCTTGACCGTAAAGGAAGTCTTCACGGTCGCGGTGGCGTCGTTCGATTCGGCGATCTCGATCGCCAGCGCCACGGACAACGCGAGCGTCACGATCAATCGCGCGGCGCGCATCGGCAAGGCGCGCGCCCTACTCGGGATCGGCCTCGATAAGGCAGCCGACGCGGCGACGGCGGTGGCGGGAATTCCGACGACGTTCCGCTACGACGTGACCGCGTCACTCACCGGTGGCAACAACATTCTCTGGTCGCAGCCGGCCGGCTCGAACCGGTACACCGTGAGCGACAGCGTGCAAGGCAACAACCGCAGCATCTTTGTGAAGAACGCGATCCCCTTCCTCTCGGCCAAAGACCCGCGAGTTCCCGCGCACTACAAGATCGCGAGCAACGGCAAAGACACCGTGAAGTCGCAGGACGGGAACACGTACGTGATCCAGGTCGACAGCCTGTGGGGCCAAACGTCGGCGGTCGCCGTCGTGCACGGACTCGATGCCCGGTTGATCGAAGCCGAGGCTGCACTCAAGGCGGGCAATGCGACGTCGATGCTGTCGATTCTCAACGCGCTGCGGGCGGCGCCACTCCAGATCACCGCGCCGAGTCCGACGGCGACGGGTACGCATCCGGGCTGGACGACGCCCGTCATGACCGCCCTTACCGATCCGGGCACGCAGGACGGCCGTGTGCGGCTGCTCTTCCGTGAGAAGGCGTTCTGGCAATTTGGCCGCGGACACCGGCTCGGCGATCTGCGTCGCCTGATCCGCGACTACGGCCGCGCGGCCGACGGCTCGGACACCTTCCCCGTCGGCACGCACTACAAGGGCGGAGTGTTCGGGGTAGATCTCAACCTTCCGGTCACGAGCGACGAGCAGGTCGGGAATCCGAGTTTTAGTGGATGTATTGATCGTAAGGCCTGACAGCCGGCGGTGGGCGGCGGGCGGTGGGCGGTGGGCGGTGGGCGGTCCATCGCCCATCGCCCATCGCCGATCGTCACACCGGATGTCGTGCCTTGAGCGTCGCCAACGCCTCGCGGGCTTGATCGGCTGCGGGAGTGCCGGGTAACCGCTCGATCAAGCGCCGCAACTCGACCATTGCGCGCCCCGGTTCGTTGAGTGGACCGGTGTACAGATCGACCAGGCGGTGCGTCGCGTAGACGAAATCGCCGGTGCCCGCTGCTTCGATGTGCTGGACTTCGGTGAGGAGCTGGGCGGCGCGAACATGGTTGCCCTTCTCGCGGGCGTAGAGCTCCGCGGCTCGAACGCGTGGTCTCACCGCGCCGGGATTTCCCTGAAGGATTGCCTCGAACGACGCTAACGCGTCATCGATTTGGCCGCGCATCACGAGGGACTGCTCGCGCGAGTATTGTTCCTCGTACGGCGTGGTCGATCCGTCGACCATCACATGCTTCCAACCGTTCCCCGCCCCACGTGCGATCAACAATCCGAAGCCGCCGGTCGCCGCGCCGAGTAAGGCGCTGATGCCGAGAGCCTCGAGCCACTGCGTCAGTGTGGGGCTCGCTCCGCCGGCCGCCATCGCGAAGCTGATCGCGCCCATCGTCACACCGAACACCATGAGACCGTAGCCCCACGCTCTCAGAATGTCCGCCGCCGCCGCGCCGTGGCGGTCGAACAACGTTTTCTTGTACTCGGTCGGTTCTCCCACGCTTTCGCTCCCCCCAACTTCTCGAGAGTCGAGATGCTCATCCCGAAGCTGGCGACAACCTTAAAGGACTACACTCGCCGGCAGTTCGTTTCGGATCTCACTGCGGGACTGATCGTCGGCGTCGCGAATGTCGTGACGCCAGTCCTCGGCGGCATGCCGGCGACTGGGGCGATTGCACGGACAGCCACGAACGTCAAAGCCGGCGGACGAGCCCGTGACCGGCATCGCACACGCCCTGACTGTGCTCCTCATCACACTGGCGCCGGAAGCCGCTGGTACTCGTGATTCGGCTCGCTCGACCTGGCGATCGCCATGAGCGGCCAAATCGCTTCAAACAAGCCAAAAACACGCCGCACACCGGTCGCCTAAGCACTTGGTCCATCGGGGCAGACGCACGTTCACGTGTCCAAATTGCAGCCGGGAACGTCGTTGAGCTGCAACGTGTTTAGCTTTGGAAAAGCGGAGCGGCCACAGCGGCACCTGGACTCACCAGACGGGTAGCGTAGACCTATCGTTTGGGGGGCACGTCGTTTGCCCGCGCTCACCAAGGTCGACCCCCGAGAAATTCGGGGTCGTCAGTAGTTCGGAAGACAATTTGTTGCGGCTTAGTCCGCGGGGCTTTCAATGGCTCGACTGGGATTGCGCAGGGCGCTCCTCGCGACACCCCTTCTGGTGCTCGCGGCCTCCGTCAGCGCCGGCGCTCAGGAGTACTTCGGACGAAACAAAGTCCAGTACGAGACCTTCGACTGGAAGATCATCAAGTCCGAGCACTTCGACAATTTCTTCTACCCGCCCGAGTCGACGATCGTCCACGATGCCGCCCGCATGGCGGAGCGCTGGTACAGCCGACACACCGACACCTTCCGGCACGCCTTCGACCGCAAATCGCTCGTCTTCTACGCCGACCATCCTGACTTCGAGCAGACGAACGTCGTCGGCGAGGCGCTCGAGGAAGGAACGGGCGGCGTCACCGAATCGAACCGGACCCGCGTCATCATGCCATTTACCGGCATCTACGCGGACAACGATCACGTACTCGGCCACGAGCTCGTCCACGTCTTCCAGTACAACATCGCCGAGGGCACCCCGGGCGGCGGATTGATGCGCCTCGACGCCCTGCCCCTCTGGCTCATCGAAGGTATGGCCGAGTACTTCTCGCTCGGCCGCGAAGACCCGCTCACGGCGATGTGGATGCGCGACGCCGTCATGCGGAACAAGTTCCCGACGATCAAGCAGCTGACGACCGACCCGCGCTTCTTCCCGTATCGATACGGCCAGGCGCTGTGGGCATACGTCGGCGGGCGTTGGGGCGATCGCCAGATCGTCGAGGTGTACCGCGCCGCCCTGCGGCTCGGCTGGGATGCGGCGCTCGTCCGCGTGCTCGGTGAGAACCAGGATTCACTGTCGAAGGATTGGGCCGCGGCGAATCGCGCGATGTATCTGCCGCAGATCGCGGGACGCACGCACCCGGATAGCGCCGGCGAGAAGATCGTCGGCCTGGAGCGGACGGGTGACTACAACCTCGCGCCGACCATCAGCCCGGACGGCAAGTTCTTCGCCTTCTTCTCGAGCCGAAATCTGTTCAGCATCGACCTGTTCCTTGGCGATGCGCGAACCGGCAAGGTGATCAAGAAGCTGGCTGGCCCGTCGAGCGATCCGCACTTCGACGCGATCAGCTTCATCAACTCCGCCGGTGACTGGTCGCCCGACGCGAGCAAGTTCGCCTTTATCGTATACGCGGAAGGCCAGAATGAAATTGCGATTCTCGATACGAAGTCGACGAACGTCGAGCGTCGCATCAAGCTGCCCAAGATCGGAGCGGTCAGCCACGTCTCGTGGTCGCCGGACGGTGGCTCGCTGGTGTTCTCGGGTCAGGCCGGCGGCATCAGCGATCTCTATCTCCTCGACCTCAAGGCCGAGAAGATCACGCAGCTGACGAACGACCGGAACGCCGACATCCAGCCGACCTGGTCGCCCGACGGCAAGACGATCGCCTTCTCGACCGACCGCGGGCCGCAGACGGATTTCAATACGCTCAAGTTCTCGCCGCTGCAGCTGGCGACGTACGACGTTGCAACCGGCCGGATCAGCGTGTTCTCACCGTTCGCGCACGGCAAGCATATCAACCCGCAGTTCTCGCCCGATGGTTCTGACCTGTTCTTCGTCTCCGATCAGGACGGATTCGCCGACATTTATCGGCTGAACATCGCCAGCGGGCAGGTCTTCCGCGTGACGAATGTGTCCACCGGCGTGAGCGGCATCACGACAGTGTCACCGGCGATCTCCGTCTCGCGACAGACGGGTCGCATGCTGTTCAATACGTTCTATAACCAGGGCAACGAGATTCGCGGTCTCGAGGCCGCGCAGACGGTCGGAACGCCGATAACGCCGTCCGCCGCGGCCACAGTTTCCGAGGGCGCGCAGCTCCCGCCGCCGCAGATCACGCGCAGCCTCGTGATGGGCTATCTCGCCGATCCGACGGCCGGACTGCCCTCGGGCAATGAGTTCAGCATTCAGCCATTCCATTCGTCGTTCGCGCTCGACGCGATCGGTCAGCCGAGCCTCGGTGTGACGGCGGGCGGCCCGTTCGGCACGGGCGTCGCCGGCGGCGTATCGATGATCTTTGGCGACCAACTCAGCGACCGACAGATCTTCACGGCCATTCAAGCCAACGGCACCGTGAAGGACATCGGCGGCGCGCTGCAGTACTACAACATGAAGTACCGATGGAACTGGGGCGCCGGCTTGCAGCACATCCCGTATCTCACCGGCGGCGTGTTCCTCGACACGGCGACGGTGGCGGGCGGCGGAGGGTACAGCGTCAACCAGCTTCTGCAACGCATCTACATCGATCAGGCGGCGGTATTCACACAGTATCCGTTCTCGTCGACGAGGCGCTTCGAGTTCACGGCCAACGTGACGCGCTACGGATTCGACACGGAGTTGCTGCGCACGATCTTCAACGCCTCGAACGTGATCGTCGACGAGCAACAGACCACGCTCCCCGGGCAGTACAAACCGGTGTGGTTCGCCGAACCGACCATGGCGTTCGTCGGCGATAATTCATTCGCGGCATTCACCTCGCCCGTGCAGGGTGAGCGGTACCGACTGCAGTACACGCTGACGTCGGGGTCGGTCACGTACCACACCGCGCTGCTCGATTACCGGAAGTACTTCTTCTTCCGCCCGTTCACGCTCGCCGTCCGCGGCTTGTCGCTCGGTCGCTACGGCAATGGCGCGGAGGACATCAACACGACGTGGCCGTTGTATCTGGGCGAGGAAACCTGGATGCGTGGTTACGGCTACAACTCGTTCTCGAGCGACGAGTGCGTAGTGAGTGGCGGTAGCGCGCAGGCGGTGGCGACGGGCTGCCCGGTGTTCCAGCGTCTCTTCGGCAGCAAGATCGGCGTGCTCAATACGGAATTCCGAATTCCGCTGTTTGGAACGGAGGGCTTTGGCCTGCTCAACTTCCCCTTCCTGCCGACAGAAGTCTCGCCCTTCTTCGACGCGGGCGTCTCGTACACCAACGCGCAGGGACCGGATTGGAGGATTACGAAGAGCGCCAACGAAATCCCGAATTGCGGCAACTCGTCGTCGTTCGGTCTGACGCAGCAGCAGTCGCTCTACCCTTGCGCCGACCGCATCCCGGTCTTCAGCGCAGGCTTGTCCTTCCGCTTCAACCTGATGGGTTACGCGATCATGGAAGCCTACGTCGCCCATCCGTTCCAGCGTCCGACGAAGAGCTCCGTGTGGGGATTCCAGCTGTCGCCGGGATGGTAACCTTGTAGAGGGTGGAAGCATGCGCGGCTTGCGCCGCGCTGGGAGCACGGCCGCTTGACGCGGCCTGGGTGCACGCTCGCTTCGTTAGCTGGATACCAACAAAAGGGGCGCCGATAGGCGCCCCTTTCCTTTTCCGCCCAAATGGCGCAATTGGGGTCAGGCGCAAATGGGGTCAGACCCTATTTCCAGAACTCTAAATAGGGTCTGACCCCATTTGGTATACTAAATAGGGTCTGACCCCATTTGGTATACAATTGGCACATTTTGGTACGCTCACCAATCGTAAAGCGCCCGGTATATCGCTAGATTTCTCTGCACGACTCTCACATACTCCCGCGTCTCCACAAACGGGATCCGCTCGGTGAACAGCTCGGGGTCGTCCGCGCCGGGCCGGCCTGACCAGCGCTCGACACGCGAGCCGCCGGCGTTGTAGGCGGCAAGGACGCGCGGGAGTGGGCCGTATTGTTTGCGATACGCGGCGAGATGTGCCGTGCCGAGTTGGAGATTTGCGTCTGCGTCGAGCAACAGCACGGGATACCACACCGGGAAGCCGAGCGACCGCGCCACTTCCTGGCCGACTGACGGAAGCACTTGCATGAGACCGCGCGCGTCGGCCGCCGAGATGGCTCGCGGATTGAAGCTCGATTCCTGTCGGATGATCGCCGCCACGAGAGCCGGGTCGAGGCCTTGCACCTTGGCCGCGCGCGCGAGCTCGTCACGATCCACCACCGGATACACGATCCGCATCACTCGTTCGTCGCGGCGCCCCCCCGCTCCCTCGGCGAGCTTCTGCGCGATGCGAATCGCGCGCGACGATTGGTCGAGCGCGAGGAAAGCGTCCGCCGTGGCGAGCGCGCGATCGGGAGCAGGCGACCCGTTGGCGCGTTCCTCGAGCGCATCCATCTCGTAGCGCGCCTCGACGTCCATTCCCATCCGCTGCAGCAGCTTGATGCGCGCGACGGCGCTGTCCACGGGCGCGACACGGTGGGAGGCCGCGGCCCCGCCGGCTTGCACCGGCGATGGGACACGGTCTCCGAGCCGCTTCGCGGCGAGCACCGAGTAGTAGGAGACCGGCTGCTGCGCGAGCACACTGCGCCAACGTTCGGCGGCAACCTGGTCGTCTCCGGCGGATTTCCACGCGCGGCCACTCCAGTAGCGCGCCGCGGCCGCGGCATCGGAGCGCGGATATCGCGCCGCCAGAGAGTCGAGCTCGCGCGCGGCTTGTCCCTGCTGACCGTCGGTGATGGCGATCAGCGCGGCCTGAAGTCGCGCCTCGGGCGCTCGTGCAGTCGCGGGATACGCCCGTGCCAACTGGAGGTACGTGGCCCGAGCGTCCGCGTCGTTGCCGTCGTCCGTCGCCAGGTCCGCGTACAGCGACATGGCTGCACTCGACGCGCCCGTATCGGCGGGAAACCGCGTCCACACATCGCGCAGCGCCGCGCGCGCGGCCGCGGCGCCGCTCGACGACATCACAACCCGCGCTCGCTGATACGCCGCCTGCCCCGCCAGCGGTCCCTCGACGAGACTGAGCTGCTTGAGCGCGTCGCGCGAGCGATTCGCCCGGGCCAGCGCCTGCCCGTAGCGATAGCGATCGTCCGCCGTCAGCTCCACGCCGGACGACGTCGCCCGATCGTATCCCATCACCGCGCGCGCCGGCGGTCCGTTGATCGACGCGCTCCGCGCCATCACGAACTGCTCCTGAGGTGTGTGCGAGGTGAATGCGCGATCGAGCACGTCGATCGCGCTCTTCGACTCGGCCGTCCCGGGATGCTCGCGGATGTACGCGAGCGCTTCCGCTTTGATCGTGTCGCGCGTCTGGCTATCCGGCGCCACGGAAAGCCGCAACCGGAACGATTGCGCGATCGCGCCGAGTTTCGCGAAGCGTGCCGCGGCGCCGAGGGCATCGCGAAAGCGCTCACGAGCTTGTGCTTCCGTCCACGGTACGCGAGTGCGTGACGTCGCCAGCGTCACGCGCGCGTACGCCGCGGCGCGCTTCGTGGAGTCGCTCTCGTTGCCCGCCGCGCGAAGCAGCAGCCAGTCGCGCACGGCGTGAAGCTTGTCGGCGGCACTGGCGTACGCGGTGGCGGCGCCGTCGAAGTAGTTGTTCCGCTCCAGCGCGCGTGCAAAGAGAACGGAGCGCACGGCTTTCGTTTCTGCGGAGCTTGTGTCCTTCATCAGGGCCGACGCGTGGCGCATCGCGATGGTGTCGAGATCACGCTCCAGCGCGGCGCGTACGAGAAGCTCGCGGCCCTCAGCGTCGAACGCGGTATCGACCCACGCAGCTGAACCGAGCAGCTTGTCCACCTCCGCCCATCCACCCCACCCGGCAGCGGCGCGCGCCGCGACGAGCAATGCCGCCGGCGTCTTTCGGTTCGCGTCGCGAAGAACCGGCGCGACGATTTGTGTCGCTCGCCACGGGTGTCCCGCTCCGATCGCCGCCTCGGCTCTCGCCAGATCTCCAGTTTGCCCGATGGCGCGCGCGAGGCCGCTCGGCGTCTGCGCGGCCACGTCGCCGTTCGCGTTGCCCGCCCCCGTCGCGTCGCACGCCATCACCAACACGGCGAGCGACGCGACGAGCCGGCGTGCTATTGCCTCTTGGCGCCCCCCGCCTGGACGGCCTGCGCCTTGTCCGACAGCCAGTAAGCGAACCACTGGCGAATGCGACTCAGCCGGTCGACGAGAAGCCACGGCTCTCCGGTGCGGGAAAGGTCATGATTGGAGCGCGGATAGCGCACGAACTCTGCCGGTACACCTTGCTTCTTTAGTGCCATGAACCAGAGTTCGGCGTTGCCGATTGGGGTACGATAGTCCTCTTCACTCTGCACGAGGAGCGTCGGCGTCTTGACGTTCTTGACGTGACGGATCGGTGAGAGCGTGTCGTACATCACCTGATTCTCCCATGGCTTCCCGAAGAACTCGCCTTCGGTGAG
>DATMHK010000312.1:0-13368 GCA_035554995.1 Gemmatimonadaceae bacterium | reverse complement strand
CTGCGCGGCGACCATCGCGTTCGCGACGCGTTCGAGGAGATCAAGCGTCGGCCCGCTATTCAACTTCGCGCCGCGGACGCCTTACGCGTCGTCGAACGGGCCGTAGTGCGGGGCAACCGGGTCGTCCTGGAGCAGCACCTGGCCTCGCCGTCGATTCCGCACGGCGTGCGCTACTGCCGCAACGTTGATTTGCTCGCCGTCACACGGCTGGCCCCGCAACACGAACAGGTGCCCGATCTCTACGAAGCGTACTCGCGGTCGATCAACGCCGTACCGCTCCCCGATTTTCTGGGCGTGCTCTCGGCGCTCGTCGGGCTCGAGATGCTCACTTTTGCTTGACAGGCAATCGCCGGCGGCGTATTCGTCTCGACACTCTCACCGGAGCGAATGTCCGATGACCCGTGTGATGTCGGCAGGTGGTCGCGCTTCGCTCGGCATGTTGCTGGTCGCGTCGCTGATCCTCCCCCTCGCCGGGCGGGCGGCTCACGCGCAGCGCGGCGGCGGCGGCCGCGGCGCCGCGGGAGGAAACGGTCGCGCGGGCGGTCCCCCGCCCGATACGACGCGCGGATTTCCGATCACCGAACGCGCGATCGTCGGTAACTGCATCGGGTGCCACAAGCAGGATAGCGCCGGCGTCGTGCAGCGAATTTCCTTCGAGCGCAAAACACCCGAAGGCTGGGAGATGTCCGTGCGTCGCATGGTCGGGCTGCACCACCTCGACCTCGATCCCAAGGACGCCCGGACGATCGTTCGTTACCTGAGCGACCATCAGGGCTTGGCGCCGGCGGAGATGAAGCCGGCGCGCTTCGAGCCCGAGCGGCGCATGATCGACTATCGGTACACGGCCGACACGCGCACCGAGACGGCGTGCCGAGCGTGCCACTCGATGGGTCGCGTCATCTCGCAGCGACGCACGCGAGACGAGTGGAATCTTCTCATCGCCACGCATCGCGCGCTCTATCCCGACGCGGATTTTCAAGCGTTCCGTCGCTTTGGACCGGCGGTGAACGACAGTGGCGTGCCGCAGCCGCATCCTATGGAAGTTGCGGTCAATCACCTCGCGCGCGTCTTCCCACTGCGCACACCGGATTGGACCGCGTGGTCGGCCACGATGCGAACCCCGCATCTCGAGGGCACGTGGCTGCTGAGCGGGAACGAGCCCGGACGCGGCGCGTTTTATGGCCGCGTAACGATCGCAAAAGGCCCGAGCGACGGCGAGTTCACGACGCAGACCACGTATCGATACGCCGAGGGCGGCGCGGTCGTGCACCGGACGGGCAAGTCGATCGTGTACACCGGGTATCAATGGCGCGGCCGCTCGACGGATCCGGCGCAGCGCGCGCGCGACAGCGTCGGTCTTCGTGAAGTCATGTTCGTGGAGCCCGGCTGGGACGAGATGTCGGGCCGATGGTTTCAGGGCGGTTACGACGAGATCGGCATGGACGTCACGGCGCGTCGCGTGTCGGCGAGTCCCGTGATCGCCGGCGTCGCGCCGCGTTCGTTGCGAGTCGGCACACGCGGTCAGGACGTGACGATCTTCGGCGCGAATCTGCCTAGCGCCGCGGCGAACGCTGTGGACTTCGGGCCGGGCGTGACCGTCGAGAGCGTGGTGCGTGCGTCGCCCGATTCGATCACGGTTCGCGTGAACGTCGATTCGGCGGCGGCCGTCGGGAAGCGCGACCTGTTCGCGTCAGGTGCGTCGCTGCGTGACGCCGCGGTGGTGTTCGACAAGATCGATCGCATCAAGGTCGTCCCGCTCGCCGGGTTGGCGCGAGTCGGCGGCGCGGTTTTCCCGAAGCAGCTCCAGCAATTCGACGCGATCGCGTACTGGAACGGTCCGGACGGCAAGTCGGACACCGACGACGATCTCGAGATCGGCCGCGTGCCCGCCAAGTGGAATCTCGAGGAGTACGGTGTGACGTACGACGACGACGACGTCAAGTTCGTCGGCACGCTCGATCCGAACGGACTGTTCACGCCGGGTCTCGACGGTCCGAATCCGAAACGCACGTCGAGCCGGAACAACGTCGGCGATGTCTGGGCGGTCGCCACGTATACGCCGGCGGGCAAAAATGCGAAGACGCTCAAGGCGCGCGCACTGTTGGTGGTGACCGTGCCGCTCTATGTCAAATTCGTGCCCTGGCAGACGCAGCCATGATGTTGAGGCGAGGCGAGTATCACGCTTTCTCCGGCGCGGACGCGAGGTACTTGTACCTCGTGCCGTCCGCCGCCGTGATAGAGATCGACGACGTTTCGCAGGCCGTGCTCGAGGCGTTGACGTCGGGCGACCGGACGGCGAACGATCTCGCCGACTCGTTGTCCACGCGATGGAGCACGGACGAGGTTCGGGTGTCGATCGAGGAGTTGGTCGGCGTGCGCGCGATTCAACGTGTCGCCACGCCGATCCCCGCACCGACGCCGCCGTCGGTCAGGGCAAAGCGAAGCATCCCGCTGCAAACGCTCGTGCTCAACGTCACGAGCAAGTGCAATCTTTCGTGCGGCTACTGCTACGAGTACGGCGAGGATCGCATCGTCGAAAGCAAGACGAAGCCGCGCTTCATGGACGACGCGACGGCGCGGCAGTCGGTGGATTTCATGTTCGCCGAGGCGGAGGGTTCGCCGACGGTGAACCTGACGTTCTTCGGCGGCGAGACGCTGCTCAACTTCAAGATGCTGAAGTCGACCCTCGCCTACGCGCGCCAGCGCGGCGAGGAGCTCGGCAAGCAGGTGAACGCCAGCCTGACGACGAACGCGACGCTGCTCCGCGAAGAGATCGTCGACTGGTTCATCGAGAACGACGTCGGCGTGACGGTGTCGATCGACGGCGCGCGCGAGCAGCAGGACAAGTTCCGCGTCTTCTCGAACGGCATGGGCAGCTACGACATCATCCTGCCGCGGATCAAGGACCTGCTGGCGCGGCACACGCGCCGCCCGGTCGGCGCGCGGGTGACGCTGACGGGGCAGAACCTGGACGTCGCGTCGATTTACCGGCACTTGTTCGAGGAGATCGGCTTCTGGGAAGTGGGCTTCGCGCCGGTGACGACGTCATGGCAGCGCGAGTACGCGATCGAGGACGAAGGTTTCCGTTCCCTCCTCTCTGGCTTTCAGTCCCTCGCCGCCGATTACCTCCAGGCGGCGCTCGCCGGACGCCGGCACGGCTTCTCGAACGTGCGCGATACGCTCGAGGAAATTCACAAAGGGATGAGCAAGTCGCATCCGTGCGGCGCCGGATTCGGTTTGCTCGGCGTGGCGACCGACGGCGACGTCGCGCTCTGCCATCGCTTCGCCGGCTCCGACAGCCATAAGCTCGGCAGTGTGTTCAGCGGCGTCGATCACGCCGCGCAGGCGACGTTCCTCGAGACGCATCACATCGACAACAAGACCGACTGCTCCACCTGCTGGGCGCGTCCGCTCTGCGCGGGCGGGTGTTATCACGAAGCGCACACGCGGTACGGCACGACGACGCAGCCGAATCTGCATTACTGCGAATGGATCCGGGCGTGGACGAACACGTGTCTGGAAGTGTATGGCACGTTGGCAGAGAAGAGGCCTGAATTCCTTACCCATCTGTCATCCTGAGCGAGCGAAGCGAGCGAAGGATCTACTCTCCCGGTCTGGTTACGAACTCGTGAAAGTAGATCCCTCGGTCGCTCCGCTCCCTCAGGATGACAACAAAAAGCCATGAAACATCTCAAATCGATCAACCAGAAGGCGCACCGCATCGAAGGCGTGTTGCAGAACGACGTCGTCGCGCTGCAGCAGGGACCAGGCGGTCCGACGGGCCCTCACGTTCCACTCGGTTGCTCGTTCGTGTTCTCGCCGGGATGGGAGGTGGACTCGAACGGCGGCACGGCTGGTCTGTGCCAGCCGGTGGAGCGCGACCTCTTCGATTGTCACATCACCTGCTTCTGGCCGGCGCACGTGCCGGATCTCTACAACCACGCCCCGGATTGGACCGCCAAGTGCGCCTCGGCGCAGAAGGACTGGCGGAAGATCGACCTGGTGTTCCCATGACAGCTGTCATCCTGAGGAGCGCAGCGACGAAGGACCTATTGTCCCGTTCTCGTAGGATGCCACGCGGCTTGTTCAGTAGGTTCTTCGCTTCGCTCAGAATGACAGCAGTGCTGTTACCGTTCGGCGTCGCCGGAGCGCAAGGCGTTCCGTCAGGCGGAACCGGCACGCTTTACGTCGGGACGTACGCCCGCAACGTGCTGGTGCTCGACGAAGCGACGATGAAGGTGAAGGATACGATCAAGTCGCAGATCGGCATCCCGGGGATCTCGCTGTCCTTCGACCGGAAGCACATCTACCTCACCGATCCCGGCAACGAAAAGGTCGAGATCATCGATCTCGCGACGAAGAAGTCGAGTGGCGTGTTCACGCTCTCGACCGACAGCACGAAAGTTCGCATGTGGGGATTCAGCCTCGATCCCAAGGAGCGCTTCGCGATCCTGCTCGTGAAAGCGTATCAGGAGCACGCCGACCGATACGAGGTGAAGCCGCCTACCCTGCTCCGCTACGACCTGGCGACGAGGCGCGTGACCGACACGATTCCCTGGCCGCGCGGTGAAGAGCGCGAGGGAGCGCAGATCATCTTCTCGCCCGACGGGAAGCTGATGTACTTCTTCACGCAGGACGACGTCCTCATCTACGACGCGGTGTCGCTCAAGGAAGTCGATCGCTGGGAGATCTCGAAAACGCTGTTCGAGGAAGGACTCGGGCGCATCAATTTCGGCCTGCCGTATGACGTCTACGAAACCCCGGGCTTCTACACCGGCCTGTTCCGGACGAGCGATCCGGTGAACCACCGAACGCAGATGGGCGTGGCGCGGATGGATCTCGCCAACCGACAGCTCGACTTCTACTCGCTCGGACCGAGTCAGGGCGTGAGCTTCCGCTTGTCGCCCGACCGCAAACGTGCGTACGGTATCCATAGCGAAGTCGGCAACTATCAGTTCTGGACGTTCGACCTCGACTCGCGACGCGTGCTCGGAAAGACGGAGTTCCCGGGGCGCCCGCGCATGGGTCTCGTCGTCAGCTCGAACGGAACACAGTTGTACATCACGACCGCGGGCTCGACAATCGATCGGTACTCGACGGCCGACTTCAAGCACCTCGGCCAGATCAATCTGGGAGCGGACATGACGAACGTCGTCATCGTGCCGCCGGTGCGCCCCTAGAGGTTCATTTGCCGCTGCTGGATAGGGACCTGCGCCGCGCGCTCGGCCATGTGGCGCCGCAGTGGCGGCGCCTGATCGTCGTCGTGGTGCTGTCGATGGCGAGCACCGTGGCCGCGCTGTACATCCCATACCTGTCGCGCATCATCATCGACCGCGCGCTCATCGGGCGCGATCAGGCGGCGTTGATCAGCGTCATGGGGCAGTTCACGGCGCTGACGATCGGCACGTTCGCGCTCAACGTGGTGAGCGGGTTGATCTACACGCGCGCATCGGCGGACATCCTGTTCGACATGCGGCTGGAGCTCTTCCGCCAGTTGCAGCGCTTGTCGCCTCGCTTCTACGCGGCGATGCCCGTGGGCCAGATCGCGGCGCGCATCAACTCGGACATCGCCGAGATTCAGCGCGTGGCCGCGGAGATCGCGCTCTCGTGGTTGGGGAGCACGGTGTTCCTCGTCGGAAGTATCGTGATTCTCTTCCGGCTCGACCGCGTGCTCTTCCTGGTGAGCTTCGCCATCTTGCCGGCCGCGCTGTTTGCGCTCGTTCGGTACCGCTCCCGTCTCGACGGCGCGATGACCGCGGTGCGCGACCGGAGCGCGGACGTCGGCAGCTTCCTCATCGAGTCGCTGCTCGGCATGCGGGTCATCATCGCCTTCAACGCGCAGGAGCGCGAGTCGCAGCGCTTCCGCGAGCACAACGACCGCTTCATCGACGCGTTGATGAAGATGCGGCGGCTCACCTACCTCTCGGGCGGCGTTCCGGGCTTGCTCCTCGCCGCGGGGAGCGGCGCCGTCTTCTTCGTCGGCGGCACGCGCGTGATCGACCATTCGATCACGATGGGGACGCTCGTCGCGTTCATTGCGTACCAGATGCGCCTCGTCTGGCCGATTCAGTCGCTGATGGGACTGTACGCGAGCTTCGCGTCGGCTCGCGTCTCGTTGCGGCGAGTGAGCGAGATTCTCGACGCGATACCCGACGTCGTCGAGTCGCCGACGCCCGCGTCGCTCGAGCGCGTGCGCGGCCGCGTGACGTTCGACGACGTCAGCTATTCGTTCGGCCGCGGCGACGGTGTGCTCGATCGCGTGTCGGTCGACATCGCGCCCGGAGAGCGGGTGGCGATCGTCGGTAAGAGCGGCGAAGGGAAATCGACGATCGCCGAGCTGCTCGTCCGCCAGCTCGATCCGGCGAGCGGACGGGTGCTGCTCGATGGGGTGGACGTTCGATCGGTCCGGCTCCGCGAGCTCCGCGATTGGGTGCTCGTCGTCGATCAGGATCCGTTCGTGTTCAACGCGACGATCGCCGAGAACATTCGCTATGCACGGCCGAACGCGAGCGAGGCCGAGGTCTATGAGGCGGCAGAACGCGCCGGGTTGCAGCCACTCCTCGCGCGATTGCCCGATGGGTTGGAGACAGCTGCGGGCGAGCGGGGGCGCAGCTTGTCGGCCGGCGAGCGACAGCGTGTGGCGATCGCGCGCGCGTTGCTGGCGAACCCCGCTGTCCTCGTGCTCGACGAGGCGACGGGCGCGCTCGATCCGGCGACGGAAGCGCAGGTCGCGTCGGGGTACGAGGCGGCGATGATCGGGCGCACGACGATCATCATCACGCACCGCCAGGAGCTCGCGCGTCGCGCGGACCGCATCCTGATTCTCGAGAACGGCGGCATCAAGGAGCACGCCGCGCCCGCGTCGGTCCTCGCCGGCACGCATTCATCGTTCGCCGATCTTTTCGCGACGCGGCTGCAGATCGTTCACTGATCGTGCGGTACCGACTGGACGATCCACCATTTGCCGGTCGCAGTGGGCGCGGTATCACGATCGCCGTGTTGGACAGTGGAATCCACGCCGATCATCCACACCTCGCGGGCGCCCAGGTGCTGCCAGGCAGGTCATTCGCGACTGAAAGCGACGACGCCATCGATCGAATCGGTCACGGCACCGCGGTCGCCGCGGCGATACACGAGAAAGCTCCGGAGGCTCGGCTGATTCCGGTCAAGCTGTTTCATCGCCACCTGACGACGAATGCCGAAGCGCTGGCGCTGGCGATCGAGTGGTCAGTAGGCGCGGGCGCTAGCCTGATCAATCTCAGCTTGGGCACGGCGAACGCGGCGCATCGCGATCGGCTCGTCGCGACGGTTGGCGCGGCGGCCGCACGGGGTGTGCTCATCATCGCGCCTCGCGAAACCGAGAACGTCTCACTGTTGCCGGGCTCGCTCGAGGGAGTGCTTGGCGTGCTCGCCGACGGCGACTGTGAGCGCGATGAAATCGACTTGCGTGACGGTAGCGGTGGTCTGTGCGCCGCGGCTTCAATCTTCCCGCGCCCCATTCCTGATGTTCCGAGAGCGCACAACTTGTCTGGGATCTCGTTCGCGGTCGCGAACGTGACCGGTTTTCTCGCGCGTACACTCGAGGGCGGACTTCCGGTCGAGACGCTCTTTCGTTAGCCGCGGCGCTACGAGCGCCGCGGCTCAGCGGTTTCGCGCGCGAGTCCGAGCGGCCTTGCGCGCGGCGGCGGACCGCGCGCGCGCGCCTTTCGTGTGCGCGGCTTTGCGCGCCGCTGCTGATCGTTGCGACGCCGAGCGTCGGCGGGCACTCGCGTGCGCTTGGCGCGACAGCGCCCGAGTCGACGCGGACCGCCGAGTCTCGCGCTTGAGCGCCGTTTTCACCGCGCGGGCGCGCGTGCGCGAGGTCTTGCGACGGGGACGACGACCCTTGGCCAGATCTTGTTTTGCCTTGGCGCGGGTGCGTGCCGACGCGGTCTTCGTTGCCGGCAGTTTCACGCCGGCGCGCCTCGCCTTGGAAAGACCGATGGCGATGGCCTGCTTCGTCGACCGCGCACCGTGTTTCCCTTCCCGCACGTGACGAATTTCCTCATGGACAAACTCACCAGCTTGTGTAGACGGTGATTTCCCCTGGCGCGCGTCCTTCCGCGCTCTCTTGACGGTCTCACGACTCGGCATGTCTGCCTCCGACGAATCGTCGGTTCGATGTTGGCTCTGCTGGCCGCTGTCGCGGCCGGGTCAATCCGTGCTCCGCGTGGCAGAGACCGCACCAGTCGAACGCCATTCCGTCGAACTCGACGCGATAATTTGATCAGTGCGATTTACGACGCGAGCGAGCCCGTGCGAGACCCATTGGCTGCCTGATTCCGCTGCTCCAGCTCGCGCTCTTCCGCCAGATCGATCTTCGTGAGGTCCGGCCGCGAGAAGAGCGACACCGTCCAGTCGACGGCGATCCGGAAACGCGTATCCCAGCGCGGCATCTGGAACAAATAGTAGGTGCGGCGTATCCACCAGGCGATGAAACCGGTGAGCTTGAGTCCTTTCAGGTCACACGCGGCGCGCGTGTGCCCAAACGCGGCCATCATGCCGAGCGACTCATAGACGAACGGCTTTGGTGGCCGGCCGTCGATAACCGCTGCCACGTTTCGCGCCGCCGTCCGCGCGGCACGCACCGCGTGCTGGGCCAGCGCGGGGTACGGCTCGCCGTGGGGTGATGGCGTCGATGCACAGTCGCCGAATGCCCACACGCGCGGATCGCTCGTGCTCCGGAGGGTCGGCTCCGTCAGAACTCGGCCGCGGCGATCGCGCGCGACGTTCGCCGCGGCGGCGACGGCGTTTGGTACGATCCCCGCCGCGAGCACGATGGTTTGCGACTCGACGAGTCCGCCGGCCCAGCGCACGAAGGCCGGACCGATCTCCTGCACCGGCGTCGCGACGTGCACCTCCACGCCGCGCAGACGAAGAAGGCGGTCCGCGTATTCAGATAGGAACGGCTTGGACTCCGGCATCAATCGCTTGCCGGCCTCGAACAAGTGAAAGTGCAGCTCGTCGCGACGAATGTCCGGATAGTAGCGAAGCTCGTCTTCAATGAACGCCGTGAGCTCGCCCAGCAGCTCGACGCCAACGAGGCCGCCGCCGATGATCGTCGTCGTCAGCAGTCCGCGTCGACGCTCGGCGCTGGGCTCGGTGCTGGCGCGCTCGAGCTGTTCGATGACGTGATTGCGGAGCAAAAGTCCGTCGGCGACGGTCTTGAAGGTGCGCGCGTATTCCGATCCTGGAATGAGCGAGAGGTTCGTCGTGGCGCCGAGCGCGATGATGACTTGGTCATAGGGTAGCTCGCGTGCGGCGTCCGGACCGGCGACGCGTACGATCCGGCGCGCGACGTCGATCTCTTGCGCCGTCGCCTCGAGGAACCGGACGCGGCGCAGGCATGGGCGGATCGGTTGTGCACAGTGACGCAGCTCGAGCACCCCGGAGCACGCCTCGAAGAGCAGCGGACTCAGAAGAAAGAAGTTGTCGCGGTTGACGAGCGTGATCTCGACCTCTCGACGTCCGCCCAGCAACCGATCGAGGTGACGCGCCGCGGCAAGCCCACCGACGCCGCCACCCACGACGACGACGCGCGTTTCAATGTGAGAGCGTCGGGCCATGAACCGCGCGTCCTGGCCCTGCCGGTAAACGCGGCCGATGAACAGCAGCTCGAGCACACCCTTGATGAAGAGGACAACGGCGACGGCGTAGAGCCAGTAGAGGAGGTCGGGCTGAAAGAGAGCAAACGCCCGCCACGCCGGCGCGGCGAGCGACAGGTAAACCAGCGCCACGGGCAGTGTGAGGTTGAGCACGAGCGCGAACGCGATGCGCGACCACAGCGACGCCCGGCCCGGGATTCCCTGCCGGGCCATGCGCCGGTGCCGGACGCGAATACGCATCAGCGAGATCACAAGCGCCACGCTGAGCAGCGCCATCATGAGGTCGAAGATCAGCGTAAGCCGCCGGTGCCCGATACCCTCGCTCGGGAGCGGCTGGCCCGTGGCCAGGCTCAATATCACGTGCGCCATCGCGCGAGTAGTCTGGCCATCGAGGGGCGATAGACCGTGGGGTGACGCGAACGCGTCCAGGGCATTGATCGCGTTCGCGGCGACATACACGCCGACGCCTGCCGCAGGGTCGATGAACAACGATGACTGAAAGTTCGCCGTTCCGCCGTCGTGATTGATCAGGGTGCGTTCGCCAAAGCGGACGAATTCCCATCCTAATCCGTAGCTGTTGCCCGGGCCCGCGGCGTGGCGCAACGCCATACCGCGCCGCGACAGCACCGACGTGTTGCCGTACCGCCCGTCATTCAGCTCGGCGATCAGGTAGTGCATCATGTCTTGCGTGCTCGCAATGATGTAGCCCGCCGGCAACTCGGCGCGCCGGTACGGCAAGGTCACCGGGACCGGAATGCCGAACCACCACCGATAGCCCGACGCCATGCCCCGGCCAAACGCTTCGTCCTGCGACAGGAAGCTGTCGCGCATGTCGAGGGGATCGAGGATGTGCCGCTTTACATAATTCTCATACGACTCGCCGGACACCACCTGCACGATCAGGCCAAGGGTCTCGTAGTTGGCGTTGGAATAGCCGAATGTGCGTCCCGGTTCGCCGGTCAACTGCTTGGTGGCGAGCAAGCGAACGGTTCGCTCGAGCGCGCGGTCGTCTCGGTCGGTCCAGAACTGCGTCTCGTACACTTGGGGGAGCCCACTCGTCATCGTCAACAGCTGGCGGACGGTGATGCGCGAGGAGATCGTCGAATCGCCAACGCGAAACCACGGGACATAACGCTGGACCGGCGCGTCGAGCTCGACTCGACCGGCATCGACGAGCTGCAGCACCGCGAGCGCCGTGAACGACTTCGTCACGGAGCCGATCAGAAAAGGCGTTTGCGGCGTGACTCTGCGCCCGGACGGATCGGCGCGGCCAAACGCACGCAAATAGACGACGCGATCGCCTTTCACGATGCCGACCGCTACGCCCGGGAAGCGGGCCGATCTCATCGTCCGCGTGATGTACGCGTCGATCTGTTGGATCGGCACGGTATCGTCGGACTGCGCGTGGCCGAGCCTTGCTAACGGGATCAGTGCGAGCAAGAAGGCTCCGGGCTTCATGTGCCGAAGTCTATCGCGTTCAAGTCGTGATTCACCCGACGCAGCGTCCGGCTCGCCCTGACTGACGTAGGGGTTGCCGCTCGGAGAACTTGCCGGGGATTCTCTTTCACCGAACCCGGCAACCGTCGTGACGAATTTCCGCTTTCCTCTTCCTCGAATCATTCAGGGCGGCATGGGCGTCGCCGTCTCCGACTGGCGACTCGCCAACGCCGTATCGCGCACCGGCGAGCTCGGCGTCGTCTCGGGCTCGATGCTCGACACCGTGTTCGTCCGACGCCTGCAAGACGGGGATCCGGGCGGTCACGTGCGGCGAGCCATCGCGGCGTTTCCGGTTCCTGAGGTCGGTGAGGAGATCCTGCGCCGGTACTTCAATGCGAATGGGCGCGCCGCAGGGGTTCCGTACAAAGCGCTGCCCATGTACAAGCAGCGTGTGAGCGACGCGCGGCAGCGCGTCACCGTGCTCGCCAACTTCGCCGAGGTCTGGCTCGCCAAGCAGGGGCACGACGGACCGGTGGGACTCAACTTGCTCACCAAGGTCCAAATGCCGAATCTCGCGTCACTGTACGGCGCGATGTTGGCCGGCGTCGACGTGGTGATCATGGGCGCTGGTATTCCTCGTGAGATCCCGGGCGTCCTGGACGCCTTCGCGGCGCATCGGCCGGCGCAGATCAAGTTCGAGGTCGAGGGACTCCCGCGCGACGAGACGGAATACCTGACGTTCGATCCGTCATCGTGCACCTCGCCGGCGATCGCACGTGCACAGCTGCGACGACCCGCATTCGTCGCCGTGGTTTCGGCGGCGTCGCTCGCGGCGACGCTGGCCCGGAAGTCGACAGGCCGGGTCGATGGGTTCATCGTCGAGGGTCCGACGGCAGGCGGCCACAACGCCCCGCCTCGCGGCGAGCTGCGCTTGAACGACCGTGGCGAACCGGTCTACGGTGAGCGCGACGTCGTCGACCTCGCGAAGATGCGAGAGCTCGGGCTTCCCTTCTGGCTCGCCGGCGGTGTCGGTTCGCCGCGCGGACTCGAGACGGCGCTCGCCGCGGGCGCCGCGGGCGTGCAGGTCGGGACGCTGTTCGCGTATTGCGAAGAGTCGGGATTGAGCACCGACATCAAGCGGCGTGTTCTTGCAGGCGTGGCATCGGGAACAGTATCGCTGCGCACCGATCCGCGGGCGTCACCGACGGGGTATCCGTTCAAGGTCGTCGAGCTGCCCGGTGACGCAGAACGCGTCGAGGCACGAACCCGGGTGTGCGATCTCGGTTACCTTCGCGTGCCCGTTCGTCGCGCTGACGGTCGCACGATGTATCGCTGCTCGGCGGAACCGGTGGACGCGTACGTCGAGAAGGGCGGAACGGTCGAAGATACAATCGGGCGGCGATGTCTGTGCAACGGACTCACGGCCAACGTCGGCCAGGGACAATGGCGTTCGGCGAGTGAGGGAGCCGAGCTCCCGCTCGTGACCAGCGGTGACGACCTCATATCTCTCGCTGAGTTCGCGACATCGGACGGCGGATATAGCGCTGAGCACGTCGTGCGATATCTCTGCTCGATGGCCGACTGAGACGCGCGCGCGCGGCATAGACGCGGCTCGGTGCACGAAAGACCAATCGACCGTGCATCAGCGACGCTTTTTCGTTCCATGGTGAGATAGGTGAGCGGGTCCCGTCATGGCGCAAGTGAACTGTCCGAAGTGCGGAGTGCAGATCTCCGATACCGTCGCGGAGTGCCCGCACTGCGGTTATCCGACGGCGCCATTCTGGCTGCGAGTTTGGCCGCGCCTGAGACAACTCATGGCGCCGCTGCTTCTCCTCGCGCTGCTGTTCGGCGGAGCAGGCTTCCTGCGCCGCAAGATGAGCGCGGAGGTCACGAAGCGGCACAATGAGGCGATCGCGGCCCTCCGCCTGTCCGTGTCACCCACCGAGGCGTGCCAGCAGATGGTGCAGATCAGACTCGCGCCGGCGGCGAAGCCGAAGTTCAATCCGGCCGGCTTCGATCCGATCGAGATCCCGTCGCGTGAAAGCATCGTGGTCGCGGGGGTCGTCGATGCGAAGAACGGTTCCGGCGCGGAAGTGCGGAGTCGCTATCGCTGCGGCCTGCGGCGCGACAGCATAAAGCGCGTTTGGGTTGGCTCAGCCTCGCTGGCCGTCGCGCCGACGCCTGTGACGCGCTAATGCGGTTCACATAGTATTTTCCGCGCGGTGGTGGCCGACGCCGGCCCACGCTTCCCCCCCCCCGCTCCGGCACTCGAACCACCGACAACGTG
>DATMHK010000311.1:0-2515 GCA_035554995.1 Gemmatimonadaceae bacterium | reverse complement strand
CGCTCGAGTCGAGTCGGCCTCGCTGAAAATCCGAGATGACCGCGAGATCAGCGTTCTGGTGATGGCTCGTCAACCACGCAGCGGCGCCCCGAAGCGCCTGTGCCGGATTGTTCGTCTCGATCACAACGCTCGTCTGGGCCTCGCCAGCCAGCACCGCGACGATGCGTCGCGCCGAGTCGAGGGCCGTCGAACCCGAAGGAGTAAGGCGCCGCATGCTGGCGCTCGTGTCAACGAGGATCGCGCGGGCGAGTCCGCGCTCCATCGCTCGTTTGCGCTTCGTGGTCAAAAGCACCGGTTGGGCGAGGGCGAATGCGGCGAGCGCCACGATCGCGCATCGCACCGCTAGCAGAATGGGATCTTGAACCCGCGTGCGTCGCGTCGGCAGCAGCTGTGACGGATCGATGAAGCGGAGCGACGGAAACCGGCGCGTTCGCGCGTGGCCGCGTGCGAGAAGGTGAATCAGCACCGGCAACACCACCCCGGCGAGCCCGAGCAACGCCAACGCGTTCAGCCAGATCACCGCGCCACCATTCTCGCGCTGTTGCGGAGCGGTGGACGCGCGGCGCGCTCGAGAAGATAGGCGCGCAGCGCGACCTCGAGCGGGGTCGCCGTCGTGAACAGGCTATAGTCGACGCCGTCTCTCAGCGCCGCGGCGCGGCAGCGATCGAGAAACGATCGCATCGCCACCTGATAAGCGTCCGCGACGCGCGCCGCGTCGACGAGTCGCACCGCTCCCGTCTCCAGATCCTCGAGCTCCACATGCTCGCGGAACGGCAGCGCAAGCTCGTCGGCGGACAACACCTGCAGCATCGCGACGTCGTGGCCTCGCTGCGCCGCTCGTCGCATCTCGCGACGCATGGATTCTTCGTCGTCGTAGAAATCCGAGACGACGAGAACGACGCCGCGGCGTTGCAGCAGTTGGGCTCCACGTGCGATGGCCTGCGGACCGTCCCACCCGTTTGAGGCTTCGAGTCTATCGAGGCGCGCGATGAGCGAGCGGAGATGCACGCGTCCACCGCGCGGCGGTATGTACGTGAGCTTTCCGCCTTCGGTCGTCATGAGTCCGACCGCATGCCCCTGGTCGGACACGAGGTACGCCAGTGCCGCGCAGAGCACCTGTGCGTACCGAAACTTGGTCACGCCCGAATCGGGAAACTCCATCGACGCGCTCCGGTCGAGCACGAGCAACACGGAAAGATTCGTCGTC
This sequence comes from Gemmatimonadaceae bacterium, assembly GCA_035554995.1. GTDB lineage: Bacteria > Gemmatimonadota > Gemmatimonadetes > Gemmatimonadales > Gemmatimonadaceae > JAQBQB01. The sequence goes on along the minus strand of DATMHK010000311.1, from coordinate 1,308 downwards.
TCGCGAAATTGTCGTGTGTACAACCGGTCGCTGCGCGCGTACAACTTCCAATCGAGGTGTTTCAGGTCGTCGCCGAGTCGGTACGGCCGGTGCTGGCGAAACTCGGTGCTGAAACCGTGAAAGGGACTCCGATGGCCCCCGGTCCGCATACCCTCGACGACGAGGCGCGCCGCAAGCTCCAGGTCATCGATGGCCGCGACGACGGTCGGCGACAGCGATGACGTCATGGCTCTACGCGCGAACCGCGGCGAGCAGCTTGCCGATCACGTCGTCCGGTGTCACACCGTCGGCTTCGGCCTGGAAGTTCACGAGCATTCGGTGCCGAAGAACGGGGAGCGCCACGTTCGTGACGTCGTCCGGAGCGGGAACTGTTCGGCCGTCGAGCAGCGCGGCGGCTTTTGCGCCGAGTACCAACGCCTGCCCGGCGCGCGGCCCAACGCCCCAGCGGATCCATTCCTTCACCGGCGCGGGCGCGGTCGGATCGTCGGGCCGAGTCGCTCGGATCAGGCGCAGCGCGTAGTCGATCACGTTCGACGCGGCGGGAAGCGCGCGAACCAACGCACTCGCCGCTTCGATGGAATCTCCAGTCGCCACGTGTCGCACGCTCGCGCCCGCGGCCGTCGTCGTCTCGGCGAGGATACGCCGCTCGTCGTCCAGATCCGGATAGTCGATGACGACGTTGAACATGAAGCGATCGAGCTGCGCCTCGGGAAGCGGGTAGGTGCCTTCCTGCTCGATCGGGTTTTCTGTTGCGAGCACGAAGAGCGGCTTCTCTAGTGGATAACGAACGCCGCCGACCGTCACTTGATATTCCTGCATCGCTTCGAGGAGCGCGGCTTGTGTCCGCGGCGGCGTGCGATTGATCTCGTCGGCCAGGATGATGTTGGCGAACACGGGCCCAGGCACGAATCGGACGTGCCGCTTTCCGCCGGCCGCATCGTCTTCGATCAGCTCCGTTCCGAGGATATCGGAGGGCATCAAGTCGGGCGTGAACTGGATCCGGCTGAACTTGAGGCTGACAGCGTCGGCCAACGTCTTGATGAGCAGCGTTTTCGCGAGACCGGGGACGCCGCGGAGCAGGCAATGACCGCCGGCGAGCAGACACGTGAGGATTTCGCGACGGACGCGCTGCTGTCCGATGATCGCGCGGCCGACCTCGGCGTCGAGCCGGGCAACGAGGTCGGCGGCCTCCTCAAACGGGAGGACGGTCGATTCTGATCGAGCGTGAGATGTCGTGGCGGTCACGCCCAATATTACGATCTGGGACGCGCCGCTGCTGGCCCGACTTACAGCTGCCGCTTTAACACG
>DATMHK010000310.1:0-8626 GCA_035554995.1 Gemmatimonadaceae bacterium | reverse complement strand
GCTCTCGCAACCGATGCATCGGGACACCGCTCGCTCATCCCCGTGATTCACGAGCTCGGCGAAGTGTTCGCCGCCTTCGCCGCGGCGCCCGGTGATTTGGCGGCACGGCGCCGCGCGGCTGATCGCGCCGTCGAAGTCGCGCGAGGCATTGGTGCCAACGAGAACCGTCATCTTTCGGCAATAACCACCGCCACATTTACCGCGGAGCTCGTGGCGTCGGATCTTATCGCGCTCGTCGGCGCTCCGGCGGTGGCGAGCTCCCAGCCGCGTATTCACCCATCGGTACCTTTCCCTCCCGCCAGGCCCGGCGCACCGGATCGATGATGCGCCAGCAATCAACCACGGTGTCACCACGCACTGAGAGAATCGGATTGCCGTTCAGGATCGCCTCGAGCACCTGACCATACGGCGGGAGTCGTCCCGGACCGAGATCCGCCCCGAGCTGAATCGGATCCAGTGTGGTCGGATCGTCGGATCCATTCACGTTGAGCCGAAGCTCCATTCGGTCCGGATCGAGCCCGATCCGTAAGCGATCTGCGAACTCGTACCCAGTGAGACCGACTGGCACGCACGGCGGCGCCTTGAAGGTTATCACCACCTCTTTGCGCAGCGTGTCGAGCGCCTTACCAGCTCGCATCGTGATCGGCACGCCGGCCCACCGCCAGTTACGGATTTCGAGCTCGACCTGCGCGAACGTTTCGGTCATCCTCGACGGATCGACGCCTTGCTCATCGACGTACGACGGAAGGACGCGGCCGTCGATCTCGCCTGCAGTGTACCGCGCGCGTTGGCTGGAGCTCACAGGATCGTCATTCCTCAAATGGACGGCGCGAATGAGTTGCGCGATACGATCGCGCACGTCGCGCGCACTGAGCGTCGGCGGCGCATCCATCGTGAGCAGCGCGAGCACCTCGAGCGCGTGGCTCTGCAGCATGTCGACGAGCGCGCCGGCCTTATCGTAGTATCCGGCACGGCCTTCGAGCGCGAGACACTCGTCGAGATTCACTTCGATCCGCGCGACATGATCGGCGTTCAGGACTGTTTCCCAGATTCGGTTCGCGAAGCGCAGGCCAAGGATGTTGAGCACGGTCGACATGCCGAGGTAGTGATCGACGCGGAACGTCTGATCTTCCGGCACAAGCTCGGCGAGCAGCTTGTTGAAGGATTGCGCGCTCGCCGCATCGGTGCCGAACGGCTTTTCCACTACGAGACGTGTTCCGTCGGGCACGCCGAGCTCGCCGAGCGTGCGACAGGCGGCGATGGTGACGGCCGGTGGCAGCGCGAAGTAGAGGATCGGGACGCCGTCGCACGCGTCGAGCAACCGGCGCAGGTCGTTCCCCGTTGACACATCGGCCTTGATGTAGCGCGCGCTGCTCACCAGCGCGTCCACTTGTTTTCCGCGCGCATCCACCGCAGCGAAGGAGTCGGCGATAATCTGAAACCACTTCTCATCGTTCCAGTCGGCACGCGCGGAACCGATCAACTTCAGGCAGCGCACGTCGCCGGTCGCAAGCAGTCCGCCAAGTCCCGGAAGAAGCAGCCGTGACGTGAGATCGCCGCTCGCGCCGAGAATCAGAAGTGTCTTGGCTTCACTGGCGTTCACGTGGCGCGCTGCCTGCGCTCGGTGTTCCCGCTCATGAGAAATCTCCAAACGCAAATCCGCGCCCATGACCCGCAGATCCATGTGACCTCATGCCGATGAACGGACGATTCGTCACGACGATCGCCGCCGGGGCCGCCATCGGCGGACTACTCTTCGGATACGATACTTCGACGATGAACGCCGCGATCGTCGGAGTGCGCGAGACCCTCGGCCTCAGGTCGGCTGCGGTTGGATTGGTCGCCGCCATCGCACTTCTCGGCTGCGCGATCGGCGCGTGGTTCGCAGGCCCGGTATCGACGCGGATTGGGCGTCGGCGAGTCATGCTGATCGCGGGCAGTCTGTTAGCTGCTGGCGCGGCCGGCGCGGCGCTCGGAAGAGCGATACTCCTGATTGCGCCATGTCGCTTCCTGACGGGTATCGGCATCGGTGCAGCGAGCGCCGTCGTGCCCGCGTACATCACCGAGATCTCGCCGGCAGCTATTCGTGGACGACTGGGTTCGCTCTGGCAGCTCGCGATCGTGATTGGCCAGCTGCTCGGGCTGCTCGCCGGATTCGGAATTGCGTCCTGGGCGGGCTCAGAGGCTGCAGCGATGCCTTGGGGCGGAGCCGCCTGGCGATGGATGTTCGTCGTGGACGCAGTACTCGGCCTCGCGTACATGGCTGTCGCGTGGGCACTTCCGAACTCGCCACTTGATCTCATCCGACACGGTCGGTCGGACGACGCCGCAAGCCTGCTCTCGAGGCTCGGCGAATCCGATGCGGCCAGTCGTGTCGCAACGATCGGGGCACAGCTTCACCGCAGCGGAGGCGTCGCAACCTTGGGCGATCTTCGCGGTCCTCGATTCGGCCTCCTGGGCATCGTCTGGATCGGCGTCCTGCTCGCCGCGTTCCAGCAACTCGTCGGGATCAACGTGGTGAAGACTTACTCCAATCTGCTCTGGCGGTCAGTGGGCTTCGGGACGGGGACCACATTTCTCTTTAGCATCCTCACGATCGTTATCAGCATCGTGTCCACACTCGTAGCGATTGCGATGATCGACCGGATTGGCCGGCGCACAATGCTGCTCGCCGGTGCCGCGGTAATGGCAATCGCGCTTGGCGCACTCGCGTATGCGTTTTCAGCGACCACGGGCGGCAATGACGAGCCAACCCTGGTCGGTCGGTCCGCTGTTATGGCATTGATCGCGATGAACGTCTTCGCCATCGCATTCGGCATCACCTGGGGACCGGTGATGTGGGTCATGCTCGGCGAGCTGTTCGACAGTCGGCTTCGAACGGTTGCGGTCGCCGTGTGCACGGCACTCAACTGGCTGACCAACTGGGCAGTGACGCGAACCTTCCCTCTGCTCGCAGAGCGCGGGCTTGGTATCGCGTACTCCCTCTATGCCGGCTTCGCCCTGCTTGCGCTGCTCTTTGTGTGGAAGTCCCTGCCCGAAACGAAAGGGCGAACACTCACGTGAGCGACGACGGAATGGCACCTCCGTTGCACGACAGCCGAAGGCTCACTATCTAGACTCATTCTTTCCCCGCCTGCCATGACCGAAGGCCGTATGGAGAATGCCGACGCGCACGCGCGCGAGGACGGCACGAACAAAGAGGTTCGCTACCCGGAAAACCGCGTGGTCGGCCTGCTCGATACGACCGAACAGCTTGAGTCCGCGACGGCGGCGTTGACCAACGGCGGATTCCTGCCCTCGGAGATTGAGTGCATCCACGGCGCGGCGGCTTCGGAGAAGTTGCGCGCGAACACCGGCCGGTCGGGCCTCGCCCATCTCGCCATGCGCTTCGCGGAATCCATCGGCATGCCGAACGACGAGACGGCAATCAAGAATCAGTACGCCGATGGGCTTGGCAGGGGTCAACTCCTCCTCGCAGTGCTTGCGCCGTCGGAAGAACGGCGGCGAGTGGCAGCCCGAATCCTCGAGGAGCACGGGGGGACCAACGTCAGGTTCTTCGGCCAGTACACTATTGAGCACCCGCGTTCGCGGGCCGATTGAGTTCCACGCCGTTTACCGCAGCGATCCGGTCCGAGCCTTAGCGACGAAGGGAGTTCAGAGTCCGATCGCGCGAGCGATTGTAGCCCCTCGCCCCCGCGATTTTCGGCGATAGCCCCACGAGTTTCCACGAAGCGCCGTCGATACCACCAACGATCGCGGATTCCGGCTCGCGTCTCGGGCGCCCTAGTCCACATTCGCCGTCGCCATAGTTGTATTCCCATAGTTCTATTATGTAGAAATATGGGTGCGCTTGCGGACATGTGAGTTGCCCTTGTCAGGGCTGCGGTTCGCACGCATACTCTGCGAACGCACATCCCGCGCGAAGTGTAGGCTCGGTCGACGATGGCCTTGAATGTCTGGTGTGACCCGCCCACCCAGGAGGCCATCATGCGCGCCGCATCACTGCTCGCCGCTCTATCGCTCGCCACGCTCGCCAGCTGCAGCGACCAAGACGCCGCGACCTTTCCCGTCAAAGCGAGACCGAGTTTCACCGTCTACACGGCGTCTGCGGGTGCTGGCGTCATCCTCGGCCCGTGGAACACGTCGAACTACACGATCGCTTACGGCATCAACGACCTCGGAACCATCAGTGGCGTGAGCGATATCACCACCGGGGTGCGGTGGGAGACCGGCACGGCCGCGGCGCCCGCCTCGACGACGGCGCTCTTGGTCGACAATGCTGGAGCCATCGGGCGCGATGTCAATCTCGTCGGGCAGATCGCCGGAGAGAGAGGCGGGCACGCCGCTTTGTGGACACCGAGTGGCGGTGGGTACGTGCTCACCGACATCGGCAGTCTCTTCGCCGGAGCGGTCAGCAGCGCCGCATACGGCATCAATGCCAGCGGGCAGGTGGTGGGCAACTACGCGGTCTTCAATGGTCCGACGCTGGTCAGCAAATGCTTTCTCTGGCGGCCTGACGTTCCGAACGGCTCGGTTGGGACGGCCGTGACGTTGCTCGATCTCGGTGGCACCTTCTGCGTTGGCAATGACATCAACACGTCGGGTCAGATAGCGGGGACGAGCACGTCAACGGCCGCCTTCAGCCCCAACCACGCCGTCGTGTGGAGCACTTCGCTCTCGCCGACCGAACTGCTGCCGGGTCCCGATGAGAGTTACGGTGCGGGCATCAACGACGCGCAGCAGGTCGCCGGGTTCCACACTCCACAGGCCGGACCGAGAACCGCCGCTCTCTGGACGCCGAATGGTGCGAACACCTGGAGCCTGCTCGATCTCGTCGCTCCTGGCTTCGGGCAGCCGGGGGTCATCGAGAGTCAGTCGTTCGACGTCGACGACGCGGGGTTCGTCGTCGGCTACTCATACCCACAGGGAGTGGGTACCAGCGGCCGGGCGTTCTTCTGGCAGAACGGCGCGTTCACCGAACTGACCGATCCGGTTGGGGCGCCCGTCGTCGAAGCTGTGGCGCTTACGAACCTGATCGGAAACCTCGCGATCGTGACGGGTGCCGACATCTTCGACCTCAACAACAACGGCCGACACGGACTTCGCTGGGCGGTGACCCTCACGCCAGTAACTTCGCAGGGGTGCCTCGCCGATCTGAGGCAGCTGATCAGCGACCTGCGCGGCAGCGGTGCCATCAGCGCCGGGGAAGCAACGTCGCTGCTAGCCAAGGTGGATGCGGCCACCCGCCAGGCAGATCAGGGAAGGACGACCCCGGCGAAGAATGTGCTCTACGCGTTGATCAATGAAGTCAACGCGATGCGCGCGTCGGGCCGGCTCTCGAGCGCGGACGCGCAGGCGCTCATCGACGCCGCGCAATGCGCGATTGCGGCGGTGTAGCGCGATACTTCTCGTTCTGCGGGGCGCCGAATATGAGTATTGTGTAAACACGCCACCTGAGTTCGCGGTGGCGTGCGTTGGTGGTTCAAGTCTCCGAGTCGGCAGCAGCATTGCGGCACCTGCCGGATAACTTGTCTTTGGATTTCGTCAGAAGCGTCCGGAATCGCGGGTTGGGACGCAGTGGGTCCCAGCGCGGTTCGATTTTCACCGGCGCATATACGGCCATGGGCGATCTCTTGCCCGTAAATGCAGCAACGGCGCCCATTTCTGGACCCCGTTGGACTTTCCTGAACTCTCTTTCAAGTGGAGGGCGCGTCTATCCTGCCCTTCGCCCGCGCGGATAGCTGCAAGCGTTCGGCGCGGAGAAGGACTGCCCGGCATCGGCCGGTGTTGGTCAGCTGTGCAATGCACAGCCGACAGTTGGCAACGGCGCGCGTCGCCGCATCGCAGCCGTGGCCGTCCGCTCGATTGGCAGTTCCTGCGGACGAGTCCATACGCTCCCTCGAAGCGACTGCCACGGACCAACGTTTTTCAGTCAGCCGGGTCCATTACGCGACCGGAGTTTTCGGCAACGGTGAACCCGGCCCCTCAACCTTTGCATAACGAGCTCCGCAAACGAGGATCCGCTCGCAGACACCCTCGCGTCTCACGTCATGTGAACCACGAACATCGAGCGGTCCCCCACCGCTTTGCACATCACGTGATCGCGTCGTAGTTCTTGCCAAGGCCTGCGTGCGCAATCGCGATTTTACCGGCCTCTGGGGCCGCCGTCCTCGCCGGCCGACGTTGTGAGACGCGTCAGGTCGGAGCCATCGTCAGCCATCGAGAAGATCTCGACGTCGCCATTCGTGACCGTTCGGAAGGACATGAAATAGATGCGTCCATTGCGCGACCACGAAGGCGCACGGCTGCACCAGGATGACGCCGGTGCCGCGTCCTTCGGCGTGAGGTTTGCCGGGTCGCTGCCGTCGGCGTTCATGAGAAACACGGCGCAGTACCCTTCGCGCAGGCTCATAAACGCGATCCGACGTCCGTCGGGGGACCAAGTCGCCATCTGGTTGATCGCCGTCGGGAAGAAGGTGAGGCGCTGGACGTTCTTCTCGGTCCCGCTGGCGTCGGCGACGTACACATCGTTGCCGCGGCGGAAGGCAATCTGCTGCCCGTCCGGCGACCAATCCGGCCACTGATCGAGCGCAGAATTGGTGGTGATTGCGTGCAGGTCAGACCCATCGCCGTTGACGACGTAAATGTCGTAGTTGCCGGCACGGTTGCTGTGAAAGACGATCTGTTTGCCGTTGGGCGACCACCGCGGCCAGTTGTCGTCCCCGACATTGTTGCTGACATTGGTCAGCGTGCCATCCGCCAGGTCTAGCAGGTAGATCTCGTTGTTGCCGGAACGATTTGACGCGAAGACGATCTGGCGGCCGTTCGGCGAAATGTCGGGCCACAGATCGTCGCCGGGGCCGCCGGTCACCCGAGTCACGTCACTTCCGTCTGCGTTCATTGTATAGATCTTGGCCGCGCCGCCCCGGCGACTGTAGAAAACGACGCCGCCCGGTGGACCGCCCCCGTGAGCACCCACGCCCAACAACGCTCGGTCGGACGGGGCAATGATCGACGACGCCGGCTGCTCGCGGGTGCACGAGGCCAGGGTTGTGCCGAGAAACATGGTCACCATTGGCAATGATAGGGCTCGCATTAGCATATCTCTCGATTGGGGTCGGTAGGCGCGCTTCGTTCGGGGCCTAATTGGAAACGCGGAAATTGCCGCCGGGGAGGGCCAACGCCCCGTTTCCGTCGGTCTGTCTACCGGCCCGTTCGATGAGGCGTATACTCACCGCATGCCATCCACGCCCACCCCGCCCCGCGTTTCCCAGCAGTCCGCGGAGCGTTGGGCCCGGGTCAAAGCGACCGTTATCGAGGCGATGGACTTGCCCGAGAGGGACCGCGCCGTGTTCATCTCACGAGCTTGCGGCGCCGACGAAGGCCTCCAACGAGAAGTCGAATCGCTCCTGGCCAATGCTCGGGCGGCATCCAATTTCTTCGAGACGCCAGCCGCCGGCCTCTTGGGCGCAGAGGAGCCGGCGCGAAGCAGCGGACCGCTGCTCGCACCCGGGACTCGACTCGGCGCGTACGAGATTACCGCTTTCATCGCGGCTGGCGGAATGGGTGAGGTATACCGAGCGCGACACACGGTCCTTGGCCGACCCGTCGCAATCAAGATCGTCGCCACGCGAGCTGACCTGACTGCAAAGCGACGGCTCGTCCGCGAGGCACAGCACGCCTCGGTCCTGAGCCATCCGAACATCTGCACGATCTACGAGGTCGGTGGAGACGACGCAGACGCCGGACCCTTCATTGTGATGGAGCTCGTCGAGGGCCGCTCGCTTCATGCCCGGTTGCGCGACGGCGTTCCGTCACTCGACGAGACGCTAAGGATCGGCATACAGGTGGCGGACGCGCTCGAGCATGCGCACGGACACCAAATCATTCATCGCGATCTCAAAAGCTCGAACATTGTCGTGAACGATTCCGGCCAGGCGGTTGTCCTGGATTTTGGCCTCGCGAAACGCCTCGATCACCCTGGTTCCGAGCTGTCGCGCGATTCGTCACTCACCGCGACGGGCGTCCTCGCAGGTACGTTGAGTCACATGGCGCCGGAGGTTCTCCTGGGGGGCGAGGCCGACGCGCGGAGCGATGTGTGGGCGCTCGGCGTCTTACTCTACGAGTTGGTGACGGGCGAGCTCCCCTTCACCGGTCGCACGCCGTTCGAGACCAGCTCGGCGATCCTGGGCGATTCACCGCGTCGGGTGGGCGGCCGCGTGCCGTTCGCGCTTCGGCTCCTGATCGACCGGTGTCTCGCCAAAGCGCCGGCGTCGCGTTACCAACGCGCGGCCGATGTTCGCGACGCCCTCGCTTCGATTGCACGGCGTAACTCGTGGCCGCTCGTCGGACGGCTGCTCATTTCGATGCGATGGAAGCGGTGGACGAGTTGGACCGCGGTTGCTGTCGCAGTTGGCGGAGTCGCAGTCACGGCGTTCGAGTTTCGAGCAAGACTTACCGGTCAGCCAATTGGCCGCATCTCGACGCTCGCCTTCGTACCCATGACGTGGACGGACACGGACGCGACTTCGGAGTACTACGCCCGGGGAATCACGGAGGCACTCATCGGCCGACTTGGCGCGATCGCCGATGCGCGCGTCCTCGCTCCGGCGTCGGCGGCAAGAGC
>DATMHK010000309.1:0-11254 GCA_035554995.1 Gemmatimonadaceae bacterium | reverse complement strand
TGCCGGTCCCAACCGCGGTTGCGGTGTGATTTTGGTCTGGACGAAAGCCGGCTCCTGATCGATCTTGACCGTCGCCTCACCGGGGCAGGAGGCGACGGGACCATGACAATCATTACGCGGACTCTGCTGGCCGCGGCGATTGCCGCGACGGCGGCGCGCGGCCTCGCGGCGCAGGTCGTGTCGGGCACCGTGGTGCTGCGCGACAGCACGCCCGCGGTCGGTGCGATCGTGCAAGCGAGCGACGCGCGCGGCAAGCCCGCCGGACGCGCGCTCACGAACTCTCGCGGTGAGTTTCGCCTTTCGATCACCGGCGACGGTCGGTTCGACCTCAAGGTGCTGCGTATCGGCTACCGGCCTACGACGGGAACGGCAGTCAACGTCGTTGGCGGCCGTGCGGAGCCGGTGAGGATCGTCGTCTCCGGCGAGGCTGTCGTGCTTTCTGGAATCAATGTTCGCGACCGCGAGACTTGCCGCATCAGCGCCGACAGCGGGATGATGGTCGCGCGCCTGTGGGAGGAGGCGCGCAAGGCGATGCAAACCGTTCAGCTCAGCGCCGACGGCGAGCCGCTCTTCGCCGAGTGGATCGAGTACGATCGCACGCTCGACTCCACGTCGCGGCTCGTGCGCGCCCAGCGCGTGCGAACAAGCCGCGAGGCGACGACGCACGCGTTCAAGAGTCGTCATTCCGCCGAGTGGCTCGATTCAGCCGGATACGTCGTCGCTGATGGAGGCGGCACGACGTTTTTCGCTCCCGATGCAGACGTCTTGCTGTCGGAGCGGTTCGCCAGCGCGCACTGCTTTCACTTGCGCGAACCGCCGCGGGAATCGCCATCGTTGATTGGAGTCGGCTTCACTCCGGCTCGCGAGCGACGCGATTTGAGCGACATCGAGGGCACGGTTTGGCTGGACCGGCGCGGTGCGGAGCTTCAGCTGTTGGAATTCGCGTACACCAACCAGCCCGATGCCGCGCTGCCGGCGGAGCCCGGCGGACGCGTTGAGTTCTTGCGGGTAGCCGGCGGTCGTTGGCTCGTGAGCCGGTGGAACCTTCGCATGCCGCAACTCGGCGCTCGCTCCAACAGGACGGGCGACGGCTTAGGCAAGGTGGTGATGTCGGCGACGAATGTCATCGTGCGCACGGTTCAGGTCACGGGCGGAGAAGTGACGCGCGTGATGCAGCGCGACACGGTACTCTACGCGGCGCGCGGTCCGGGCGTCGCACTCGACGTGGTTGCGCGGGAGTCTGGTTTTTCGGGTGCCCGCGCGCAGTTGTCGCTCGAGGGCACCGACTATGGCGCGACCGCCGACGCCAACGGGCGCATTCGGCTCGCGCCGGTGTTGCCCGGCCGATATCGAGCGCAACTTCGCGCTCCGATGCTCGACTCGCTCGGGGTTCCGCCGGTGTCGCTCGAGGTCGAGGCGCGCGTCGATGGACGCGTCGACACTGTCTTCCTCCCGAAACCCCGCGACGTGCTGCTCCGCGTCTGTCCGAAGGATTCCGTGGCCAATGGCGAGGGACTGCTTCGCGGGACGGTGTCGACCGAACGGGGGAGCGCCCTCGCGCACGCCGCGGTGGTTGCGACGTGGCAAAGCAACTTCGACATCGTCGGCGCCGTGAACCGCGATCTGATTCGCTATACCGAGAAGACGCTCGGCGCGCTGAGTGATGCAAACGGAGCGTGGCGCATCTGCGGCGTTCCGGTGAACACGCCGATCACCGTGCGCGTGCTCTCGGACTCCGGCGCCGACCTTCAACGCGCGCGGCTCAGCGGCCTGTTCGGCGCGTTGGATCTCGTCGCGCGGCGGAGCGTCATTAGCGCCACGTCGAATCGCGAGCTGGTCGCGCCCACAGGCGGCAGCCAGGGCTTAGCTACGGCGCTCGTCGAGTTGACTGTGCTCGACCTGCGCGGCACGCCGCTCTCGAACGCCCAGCTCGAGGTTCATCCGAAGCGCGGCCCGACACGGACAGTGGTCTCCGGCGCGTCCGGCCGCGCGTTGATTCCCGATGTCGAGCCGGGCGTCGTGGAGATTGAGGTGAAGCGAATCGGGTTCAAACCCGGTCGCCTCGCCGCGACGATCGAGCCCGGTCGCAATACCGTCCCCATCATCCTTACCGAGGCCGAGGCGCCGACGCTCGACACGGTGCGCGTCGTCGGCGGAATGTTGCGATCAGGTCGGGGGCGGTTCGACGAGTTCGAGAACCGCCGACTCCTTCGCGCGGCCACGGCGTCGATCACGAGCGACGACATCAAGAAACGAAATCCGGTCAGCGTGTGGCAAATGCTGACGGGCATTTCTTCGATCAAGGTCGTCGATACGATGAGCGTGACGGTAGAGAGTGCGCGCTCGAATCTCTCGCGGATGGGATCGTTGGTGTCGTGCTACTTATCTGTGGTCGTGAACGGCATTCCGCAGCGGCCGAAGCCTGGCGCCGCCGCGTTCGATCTGCGCGATCTGCCTCCGCCGCCGGATATTTACGGCATCGAGATTTTCGCCGGTGGGTCTTCCATTCCGGTGCAGTACGGCGGCACGGGCGACGGCAAGGCGTGTGGCCTCATCGCGATCTGGACGCGGTGAGCCGTCAGGGTTGTTTGTAGACGGTGCCGCCCTTCATCACCAGCTGTACCTGTCGGATCGCGGAGATGTCTTTGGTCGGATCGCCCCGCACCGCGACGAGATCTGCGAGATAGCCGGCCTTCACGGCGCCGAGGCGGTCGCCCATGCCGAGCATCTTGGCGTCGTTGATCGTCGCGGCTCGCAACGCTTGCAGCGGCGTTAGCCCATTCGTGACGAGCCCTTCGACCTCGCGCGCGTTGTCGCCGTGCGCGACCGGTCCGGAGTCGGCGCCGTTGCAGATCGTCACTCCGGCGGCCATCGCCATCTCGAGCACCGCCTTCTTGTTTCGTCCGCCGACGGACACCGTCGGTACGTAACACACGCCGCGCTCCGCCATGAGCTTGAAGATTTCGGGCGTGCCGCCGTCGCCGTGCTCGATCGTTTTCACGCCGGCAAGAACGGCGCGTTTCATTCCCTCCGCCGTCGATGCGTGCGCCGCGACATGCCGACCCGAACCCTCGGCGACGGTCACCGCGACGTTGAATTCCTCTTGTGTTGGACCAGGCATCGCTTCGCCGTTCGGACCCCAGCGATAGTCCGCGTAGATCTTGATCCAGTCGGCGCCGTGCTTGATCTGGTCGCGTACCACGCGCGTGAATCCCTCGACACCATTCGCCTCTTCCGCGCCCTGGGGGATGTCGTCCATGTACTCCGTGGCGAATCCCTTCGGCGCATACTGACCGGTGACGACAATGGCGCGTGTCGTGACCCACATGCGCGGCCCGGGAATGATCCCCTGATTGATCGCGTCGCGCAGTCCGACGTCGGCGTAGCCTGCGCCCTCGGTGCCGAGATCGCGCGCGCTGGTGAATCCGGCGAGGAGTTGCGCTTTGGCGTGGTTCACCGCGCGTGCGACGCGAAGCGCTTCATGCTCGTGGAGCACCTGATCGTTCCAGGGCGTCTCGTTGTACGGATGGAGCAAAAGGTGCGAATGCCCCTCGATCATTCCCGGCATGAGCGTCGTTCCGGCGAGTTGGATCGTCGTCGCGTCGGCGGGCGCCGAGACTTGCGCCCGCGGTCCGGCGGCCTCGATGCGATCGCCGCGTACGAGCACCACCCAACCGTCGTGCGGCGCATTGTCGATCGCGTCCCAGACTCGATCCGGGACGAGCAGAACCGGCGGCCCGACGGGCGCGGTCGCTCCGCGTCCCCCGCCGCGTCCCTGCGCACTTGCGGTTGTCGCGACGAGGCAGAGCGAAAGAAGGACGATTGTGCGCATGAGTGAAAGGGAACGGTGGTGAGGATTCACAACAGAGTGAAATAGGGTCAGACCCTATTTCGAGAATACGAAATAGGGTCTGACCCTATTTCGGGACATCGGCGTGCGCCTCATCGCGCTCGACCGGCTTATTTGCCTCCGTCCACGCGCGATAGCCGCCGGACATATTCGCGACGTTGGTGAAGCCTTGCGCTTGGAGGAGACTCGCCGCCACCGAGGATCGCGTGCCGCCGTGGCAGTGCACGGCGATCGGCGTGTCGTGTGGCAGATCGCGAGCTTGGCGAACGAGGTCGCCGAGGAAGTAATGACGCGCGTTGGGGAGATGGCCTTCTTCCCACTCGGCGTTCCCACGCACGTCGATCACGGTTCGCTCGTCACCGTTGGCGATCGTCTCGACGCTCACCTGCTCGACGCGTTCGAGCTCGCCGATCTCCGATTGCCATTCGTCGAGGGCCCGTTGTCCTGCCCAGGCGACGACGCGGTCGAGGCCGATCAGGGCGAGGGTGTGACGCGCCCGCGAGAGGCGGTCGTCGTCGCCGGTGATGAGCACGATGTCGCGCGACTCGGGGACGAAGGTTCCCGCCCAGGTCGCGAGCGACGTTCCCATCGGGATGCTCATCGTTCCGGGAATGTGTCCGGCGGCGAAGCTCGCGCTCGATCGCACGTCGACGACCGTGACTCCGGTATGGAAGGCGTCCTGTATCTGGTGCGCGCCCACCTCGCGGATCGGCGCGAGCGACGGAAGCGGAGGCGGGCCGGAACGATTCACCGTTTTCATGCGCGCGAAGTAACCGGGCGGCTCCGGTTGTCCGGACAATACCTCCTCCACGAAGGAATTCTCATCGTGGAATTGGAATGCCCAGTTCGCGACCCGCTCGAAGCCGAGTGTCGTCGACGGCAGCGCGCCGAGCTCTCTGCCGCACGAGGACCCGGCGCCGTGCCCGGGCCAGAGTTGCAGGTAGTCCGGGAGATCGGTCGTCGCCTTGAGCGACTGAAAGAGCTTGCGCGCCATCCCTTCCATCGTCCCCTGCTGATTGGCGGCTCGCTCGAGCAGATCCGGCCGCCCAACGTCGCCGACGAAAATGAAATCGCCGGTGAAGATGCCCACGGGCCGTTCGCTCATCCCCCGATCGGTGACGATGAACGAGAGATGCTCCGGCGTGTGCCCGGGCGTATGGCGGACGTCGAAGCGCAACAAGCCGACGTCGAACGAGTCACCATGGCGCAGGAGCGTGGTGGTGTCCGGTGTGGCAAAGGCATACTGCCACCCAGGTCCGCCCTCACAGGAAAGGAGCAGCCGCGCGCCGGTGCGGCGCGCGACTTCGCGCGTTCCTGAAACAAAGTCGGCGTGAATGTGCGTTTCGGTCGCCGCGATGACCCGAAACCGCTGATGCTCGGCGACGCGGATGCAAGACTCGATATCCCGATTGGCGTCGATGACGACGGCCAACTTGGTATGATCGCACGCCACGACGTACGCGGCCTGCGCGAGCGATTCGTCATAAATACGTTCGAGAAACATGACCCGGAGAATGGCTTGCCAACGCGCTGCACGCAACGCAGGATTCGGCCATGCCGCGCCGGCTCGCCCTGGTTGTTTTTCTCGTCGTCTCTCGCATCGCGTCGGCCCAGACGATCGAGACGCCGGCGCCGTTCGACAGCGCGGCGCGATTGTTCGTCGTCACGCCAGGCGTCGCGACGCGTTTGGGCCTGGTGACGCCGGCGTGGCCGCTCTCGGGACAGTACGTCGACGCGCGCCTGTACTCGGTGAGCCCCGGCGGCGGCTTCGTGCTCGTTGCGCGGACCGAATCCGGTGTCTTCCAGCGGTTTCCGATGTCCGATGCCGAGCGCGCGGCTCTTCAGCGTGTGATCGACGCTGCCGTCACCGCGGGTGGGCGGCTCGGCGCCGACATGGGCAACGACGTCTCGGAACCCGCGGGGAACGGATTCGCTCGCCATCTCACCGTTCTCGGGGCGCTCGCCTACGGACCACTCGCCGCGTCACTCGGTGACGACGAGAGCACCGCGGGCGCCGCGTATCTCGCGGTGACCGGGATGGCGTTCTTCGTCTCCTACAACGCCGGTCGGACCGGCCGCATCACGCGCGCGCAGAGCGACCTCGCGTCGAACATGGGGCTCGCCGCGGCGGCAGGCGGAGTCCTGCTGGGGTACGCGATCACGGGCGATGCCGACAAAGGTGTCCGCGCCCTGGCTTTGGGAGCGGGAATCGCCGGTACGATTGCCGGCGCTTCGCTCGGCCGTCCGTTGACCGACGCTGAGGCGCACGCGGGAGTGACAGGTATCGAGGCGACAGCGACAGGTGCATGGGCGCTCTCGAGTGCGGTGGGTGCATCGCCGCAAGGAATGGCCGCCGCGGTCGCTGGAGGCGAGGCGCTCGGCTATGTGCTTGGCGTTCGCTATCCGCGGCGTGCGTCGTTCAAGGTTACCGCCGGCGACATGAACGCCGTCCAGACGGCTGGATTGGTCGGCGCGCTGTATGGCGGGGCAGCTTTGTCGGCAATCGATAATCCCAGTGCTCGCCAGATCGGAATCACGATGGGCTCGTCGTATCTGGCGGGCATGGTCGTCGGCAATTACACGATCGCGCGGCGTCTGGATCTTTCCACCTCCGAAGCCAACATCGCCACGGTCGGCGCGCTCGCCGGTGGCCTGATTGGTCTCGCCGTCCCTGTGCTGACACAATCGAGTGACAACTCGCTCGTGCTGGGGGCTGCCGGCTTTGGCGCGACACTGGGTATGGCGATCACGCTCGGGATCACCAAGGACAACCGGTCCGCGGGTGCGGCGAGGCTCGATCGAACCTCCGATCCCGGATGGCGCGTCACGGCCCCGTCCGCCTTAGGACTGGCCGGCCTCGCGGCTCGGGCGCCAGGGCGCTATCCCCTGGTGCGCGTTACGTTTTGACACCCAACGCGGGTCAGGCGCGACCCGTAAACAATGGAGAGGAAAGCGCTGTCACGGCGCGTTCTCGATCATTGTCCGTCCCACCCGGCCCACCAACCGCTCAGGTCATTATGCAAATGAAACGCGTCCTTCCGCTCGCGATCGCGTTCGCGACACCTCTCTTCGCGCAGACGTCGAAGAAGGTTCTCACGCAAGCCGACTGGGATAAATGGAAGTCGATCAACGCGCCGGCGCTGTCGAATGACGGCAAGTGGGCGGTGTACACGCTGATTCCGCAGGTCGGCGACGGTGAGCTCGTGATTCGCTCGACGTCCGGCACGACGGAGTATCGCGTGCCGCGCGGCTTCCTCGGCCGGCCGAACAACACACCGGGCGGTCTTCGTGGACCGGCCGGCGGTACCGGCGAAGAAGCGCCGACTGGACCGACGGCAACGCCGGCGCAGATCACGGCGGACAACCGCTACGTGATCGTCAGCACGCAGGCGTCGCAAGCCGAAGTCGAACGCGCGGGGGCGGTCCGTGGACGCGGCGCCGCGACGACGAACCGACAGTCGCTCGCCATCGTGAGCCTCGCCGACGGCAAGGTGACGACGATCGCCGGCGTGCGCTCGTTCCGCCTCGCGCGCGACAACGGAACATGGCTCGCGTACGTCGCGGAGCCGGATAGCGGTGTGGCGGATTCATCGCGTGCTGGCGCCGCGGCTCCCGCGGCTGGTGGTCGCGGCGGCCGTGGCGGGCGTGGCGGCGGTGGTGGTAATCGCCGTCAGTTTGGATCGCCGCTCGTGCTGCGCAACCTCGCGACGGGCGCCGAAGAAAAGATGAGCGACGTGCTCGCCTTCGCTTTCGACGATAGCGCGAAGGTGCTCGCGTACACGGTCGTTTCGCGCGACTCGACGAAGGACGGCGCGTTCATTCGAACGATGTCCTCCGGCACGACGACGCCTCTGCTCACCGGCCGTGGCGATTACAAGGGCATCACCTTCGATCGCACGGGTGCACAGGTCCTGTTCGTGTCCGACCACGACGAATTCGGCCGCGGTCCCTCGCCGCGCTATTCGCTGTACCAGGCTCCGGCAAAGGGCGGTGCGGCAACCGCGTTGGTGACGCCGGCGCAGGTGCCGACGGGAATGCACATCGCCGACAACGGCGCCCTCGCCTTCACGCGTAGCGGCACGGCCATCACCTTTGCGATCGCGGCGCCGGCGATTGATTCGGTTCCGGCGGACTCGATGGTCGGCAAGTCTGTCTACGACCTCTGGCACTACAAGGATCGCGTGCTCCAGCCGACGCAGCGCATCAACGCCGCGCGGGATCGCAACGTGAGCTATCAGGCGGTCTACTACCCGGCGCTCAAGAAGCTCGTGCGTCTCGCCGACGACTCGATTCCGAACGTCGCGCTCTCCGACGACGCGAAGATCGGCGTCGCCAACTCGCGCGAGCGGTACATGATCGAGTCGATGTGGGGCGACGGCGGTACCGACGTCTACGTGATCGACCCGATCTCCGGCTCGAAGAAGCTCATCGCCGAGAAGATCAACGGCAACGCGCAGCTCTCGTCGGAAGGGAAGTACATCACGTTCTACAACAAGCAACACTGGTACTCGTACAACATCGCAACGGCCAAGACGGTCGATCTCAACGGCGCGATGAAGAGCGTCCACTTCGAGCAGGAGACCGACGACCATCCGTCCGAGAAGCCGGCTTGGGGAGTCGCCGGTTGGACGAAGGGCGACAAGTCGGTCCTCATCAACGATCACTTTGACATCTGGGAATTCGATCCGAACGGCGCGAAGCCGGCCGTGAACGTCACCGATTCGGTCGGCGTGCGGAACAACATCCAGTTCCGGATCGAAAACCTCGGCGCCGGCGGCGGCCGCGGTGGTCGTGGCGGCGGTGGCGGTCGCGGTGGCTTCGGCGGCGCGGCGGGCGAAGATCGCGCGATCGATCCGACCGAGCCGCTCATGCTCCGCGCGGTGAACACCGAGACGATGGCGAGCGGCTTCTATCGCGACCAGCTCGGCGTGAAGAAGGATCCCGAGAAGATCGTGATGTCGGATCTCGCCTACGGCACGCTGACGAAGGCCGCGAACGCCGACGTCTACATGACGACCAAGGGCACGTTCACCGAGTTCCCGAACCTCTACGTGGGCTCGTCGCTCACCGCGCTGACGAAGATCTCGGACGCCAACCCGCAGCAGAAGGACTACAACTGGGGCACCGCGGAGCTCGTGCGGTGGACGAGCGGCGACGGCAAGACGCTCAAGGGTATTCTCTACAAGCCCGAGAACTTCGATCCGAACAAGAAGTATCCGCTCATCGCGTATTTCTACGAGATCCTCTCGAACAACTTGCACCAGTACGTCGCGCCGAACGGCCGCAACGTGATCAACCCGACGCACTACGTCTCGAACGGCTATCTCGTGTTCGAGCCGGACATCGTGTACGAGGATGGTCACCCGGGGATGAGCGCGTACAAGTCGATCGTGCCGGGCGTGCAGTCGTTGATCCAGAAGGGCTTCGTCGACGAGAAGCACCTCGGCATTCAGGGACAATCGTGGGGAGGTTACCAGACGGCGTACGTCATCACGCAGACGCACATGTTCGCGGCCGCGATGGCTGGCGCGCCGGTGGTGAACATGACGAGCGCGTACGGCGGCATCCGCTGGGGCACGGGCATCTCCCGCGCCGGACAGTACGAGTCGGGCCAGAGCCGCATCGGCAAGCCGCTCGTCGACGCGCCGGAGCTCTACATCGAGAACTCGCCGCTCTTCCACCTCAAGAGCGTGACCACGCCGCTGTTCATCATGAACAACGACATGGACGACGCGGTACCGTGGTACCAGGGTATCGAGTACTTCGTGACGATGCGCCGGCTGGGCAAGGAAGTGTATTTCATCGATTACAACAACGACGTGCACAACCCGGCGAGCCGCGCGAACCAGAAGGACATCGCGCAGAAGATGCAGGCGTTCTTCGACAACAAGTTGATGGGGAAGCCGGCTCCGGATTGGATGGTGCACGGCATTCCATACGTCGCGAAGGGCAAGGACCAGCTCGCGCCGGGCGCGGTGCAGGCGGGCACGATCCAGCCGGAAGGAAGGATCCAGCCTGAGGCGAAGAGGCCGTAGTTTTCGGCGGTGGGCGGTGGGCGGTGGGCGATGGGCGGTTAGGACCGACTCCGCCACTCGCCCCCGCCGTTCGCCCACCGATCGCCCATCGCCCATCCCCCATCGCCCAAAAAAATGGCCGACGAAATCGATTACAAGCTCATAGGCGACGACCTTCAGGCCGTCATCATCACCCTCGACCCCGGCGAGATGGTTCTCGCCGAGGCTGGGGCAATGATGTACATGCAGGACGGCATCGTCATGAACACGACCCTCGACCCGAACGCGCAGGGCGGGGGATTGATGAACAAGCTGTTCCAGGGCGCGAAGCGCGCGCTCTCGGGCGACACCTTCTTTGTCACGACGTTCGCCAATGCGGCGAATGGCCGACAGGACGTCGCGTTCTCGTCGCACTTCCCCGGAAAGATTCGCCCGGTGGATTTGCGCGATTGGGGCGGCGTCATCATCGCGCAGAAGGACGCGTTCCTCGTCGCGGCGCGAGGCGCGAACGTGACGATCGCGTTCACGCGACGCATCGGTGCCGGATTCTTCGGCGGCGAAGGTTTCATTCTTCAGCGCATCGAAGGTGACGGCCTCGCGTTCCTCCACGCCTCCGGAACGCTGCACGAGATCACGTTGCGGCCGGGCGAATCACTGCGTGTCGACACCGGCTGTTTGGTGGCGATGGAACAGCAAGTCGACTACGACATCGAGATGGTCCCGGGCATCAAGACGGCACTCTTCGGCGGCGAAGGATTGTTCTTCGCCCGACTGCGCGGACCGGGTCGTGTGCTGCTGCAGACGATGCCCTTCTCGCGCCTCGCCGACCGCATTCTCGCCGCCGCGCCGGGCCGCCGCGAGCACCGCGCCGAGCGATACGGCGCCGCTGGCCTCATCGGCGGCGTGATCGGCACGATGATGGACGGCGATCGGTAAGAAGCACGGACAGAAGAACCACGCCGAGTTTGAGAAATGAGAGGGGATGCCTGCGCATCCCCTCTCTTATCTCCTGCCGTTCACTTGTCGCGCCGTCTCCGCGCCGATCAGTGCAATCCGTGCTGTTATCCGCGTCAACAGCTGGTAAATCAATCAGGTCAACTCGCCAGACGGGCCACTGAGAGGTTAGGATGAAAAAGCATTTGACACGGATGAACTGCACGGAGAATCGCGGAAAGGCACGGAGGCGGCGTTGAACGTTTTAACGTCGGATTTGGAGGGGTACCGGAGTCTTCACGGTGCCTTTCCGTGCATTCTGTCTCGTGTCTAGTACCTCGTGCCCTTATTTTCCTTCCGTGATCGCCATCGAAACTCGTGCGCTGCGGAAGGTGTACCCGGCTCCTTCGGCGCCTAAGCGAGGCCGGTCATTCGGGCCGCCGCCGATGCCGGGAAT
>DATMHK010000308.1:0-5587 GCA_035554995.1 Gemmatimonadaceae bacterium | reverse complement strand
CACTTCGATTCCATGATTGCCGATGATCCAAACGCCTGGAACGTCTACGAGGCGACGCGCATCTTCCGCGCTTCGTCCGGAGATCGCGACGACGCGCACGTTCGCGGCAGCGGTCAAGTCCGCGAGAATCTGGCGCGTGTCGTTCGGGAGAGCCGCGTATTCGGGACGCGGCGCGATCGGTGCAAGCGTTCCGTCTACGTCGAGCAGCAGAACGAACGGCGAACCGCGGAGCCGCTCCCCGATCGCGGCAGTGAGCGGGAGCGCCGGGGTCGCGAGCGCGTCAGGCAAGCGCCGGTTGGTGCTGGATCCCCATGATCTCAGCGGATCGCGCGAGGATCGAGTCGAGCCAGTCGAAAATCGTGGAGTTGTGGAGTTGCCGGCGCATCCGCCGCATGCGGCGCTTGCGCTCGTCCGGCGACATCTCCAGCGACGTGCGAATCGCCGCGACGAAACCGTCCACGTTGAAGGGGTTGATCAGAACCGCGCCCTCGATTTCCTCGGCTGATCCGGTGAAGCGACTGAGGATCAGCACGCCACGCTCGTCGATCTGACAAGCGACGAATTCCTTGGCGACCAGGTTCATCCCATCCTGAAGCGACGAAACGATACAAAGGTCCGCCGAGCGATAGACGGCGGAGAGGAGATCCGAGTCGACGTTCTCGTTGATCAAGACGATCGGCGTCCATTCGGGCGTGCCAAAGCGAGTATTGATCGCGATCACGGACTGAACGACGTCGCGCTCGAGCGCGTTGTACGCCGGAAGATCCGTCCGCGACGGCGTGGCCACGAAAATGAACGTGAACCGCTCGCGCAGCTCGGGCGACTCCGCCCAAAGTGTTTCGAGCGCGCGTATGCGTTCCGGGATGCCTTTCGTGTAGTCGATGCGATCGACGCATACACCGAGCTGGCGGGTGCCTTTGGCGTATCGCTCGCGCAGGGTGTTGACTCGGGTCACGCTGTCGGCCGAGGAGGCCATTTCTTCGAAACGGTCCACGTCGATGCTGATCGGAAACGCGCCGACCTGCACGACGCGATCCCGGAAGGTCACCGTTTGGTGAACGTGATCGACGCGCGACTCGGGAACGAACTTTTCGACGCAGTCGAGAAAGTTGACGGCGTATCGGTCGATCTGGAACTCGAGGAGGTCGTTGCCGAGCAAGCCGCGCAGGACCGCCTCGTGCGTCCCGGACGGCAACAAGCGGAGAATGTCCGCCGGCGGAAACGGGATGTGCCAGAACTGATTGATGAAGAGCGACGGCCGCATTGCCCGGAGAAATTCCGGCGCCAGAGCGAAGTGGTAATCCTGGATCCAGGCCATCGCGCGGCCCGTGCAGCGCTCCGCTTCGTCGGCCACGGCGTGCGCGAAGCGCAGGTTCACCGCGCGATACCGCTCCCAAAACTCCGTGCGATACTCGAAGTGTTGGATGAGCATGTGGCAGAGCGGCCAAAGCGCGCGATTGGCGAATCCGTGGTAGTAGCCGTTGACGTCCGCGTCGTCGAGCCAGACACGACGCAGCGTGTAGCAGGATTCACCCGGCGGCACGGCGACGCGTCCGGTTTCGTCGGACACCTCGTGATCCGCGTTTCCCGATCCCCACGCGACCCAGGTTCCGTGCGTGCGGCGCATCGTCGGATCGAGCGCCGTGACGAGTCCACCCGCGGGCTGCTTGACCTCGACGCCATGCATGCCGCGAATGTGCTCGTACGGTTCTCGGTTCGAGACGAGAATGAACTTGCAGTCGTTCAGGTAGTGCGTGAAATCGGCCATAGAGGGTGACAGGGCAGCAACAGGCATGCCCGCCACCGGGCCCGAGTTCGCGCGATTGGCGAAGATTCGTGCGGGGACTACGTTTAGCGTTGCTTGAGCGCAACCATCGTCACGCACGCGCCGACGCGCATCGATTTCGGCGGCGGATGGACCGACGTGCCGCCCTACTCCGATGAGATGGGCGGCTTTGTCTGCAACGTCGCGATTGCCCGTTACGCGACCGTCACCGTAACGCGCACGGCAAGCGCCGAAGATGCGCGCGCGCCCGAAGTTGCGGGCGATCGAGAGGGCGATCGTTCCATCGCTTCCGCCGCGGCACGCCGCTTCCAAATCGACGACGTCCGCATTCAACTCGATTGCGACTTTCCGATCGGCGCTGGACTCGGCGGGTCCTCGGCGGCGGGCGTGGCGACCGTCGCCGCGTTGGCGACTGTCAGCGGACGCGCCATGTCCCTCGACGAGATCGCCGAGCTCAGCCGATCAATCGAGATAGGTGACCTCGGAATTCCTGGCGGCAGACAAGATCATTACGCCGCGGCATTCGGCGGCGCGCTCGCGTTACGCTTCTCGTCCGAAAAGACGGAAGTAACTCGCATCCCGCTCGATTCCGAGTTTCGCGCCGAGATCGAGCGGCGCTGCTTCATCATCTATACAGGAAAGAGCCGAATCTCGGGTGAGACGATCAACGCGGTGCTCGGGGCCTACGCGGCGCGAGAGCCGCGAGTGCTTGCCGCGCTCGAGCAGATGCGCGAAACCGCCGAAGACATGGTCGATGCGCTCCGAGCGCGCGACCTCGACGCGTTGGCGGCGCTGGTCGGCGAGCAGTGGCGCCATCAGCGATCGCTTCATCCGACGATTCCCACGCCGCTCATCGACGAGATCGTCGAGCGCGCGGCGCGCGCCGGCGCGGTCGGCTCGAAAGCGCTCGGCGCGTCGGGAGGCGGGTGTGTTCTCGTCATTGCCGGAAGCGAACACGTGGAGGAAGTCCGCGGAGCAATCGCCGGCCTCGGGCAGATACTACCGTTCGCGATCGACGAGCACGGAGTGCAACAGTGCCGATAGCAACCGGTGACGCCGTCGCGCTCGCGCGAGCCCTGGTTCGCGTGGATTCGCGAAACCCGTCACTCGTTCCTGGTGCGCCCGGCGAGCGCGCCGTCGCCGAGCTGCTCGCCGGTATTCTCAGGGAGTGGGAATTTCGCGTCGAGCTGTACGACGCGTTGCCGGGGCGGCCGAACGTGGTAGCGCGAATCGGAAAGCCCGGCGGCCGCGTGCTGATGTTCAATGGCCACCTCGATGTCGTTGGCGTCGAAGGAATGACGCACGCTCCTTGGGACGCCGCCGAGTGGGGTGACCGCATCTACGGACGCGGCTCGTCGGACATGAAATCAGGAATCGCCGCGATGTGCGCCGCCGCGGCGCGGATTGCCGGCGAGATCGACGGCGAAGTGATCGTCGCCGCGGTCGCCGACGAGGAATACGAGAGCGCCGGCACTCGCTCGTTGATCGAACGAGGCATCCGCGCCGACGCGGCGATCGTCACCGAGCCGACTCGCTTGGCGATCATGCCGGCCCACCTCGGGTTCGTGTGGATCGACGTCACGACGCACGGTCGGGCGGCGCACGGAAGCCGTTGGGACTTGGGCGTCGACGCGATTCGCCACGCGGGGCTGGTATTGTCCGAACTGGACCGGTTCGACGCCGAGGAGCTGCCCAAGCGTCGCCACTCGCTCCTCGGCCGGCCGTCAGTGCACGCGTCGATGATCTCGGGCGGAATCGGCATGTCGACGTACCCCGACAAGTGCACGGTCCAGATCGAGCGTCGCACCATCCCGGGCGAATCTCCGGATGTGGTGCGACAGGAGATCGAGTCGGTGTGCGAGCGAGCCGGCCAGCGACGAGAGAATTTCCGCGCCGATGTGACAGTGACGTTCGCGCAGGAGCCGAGCGACGTCGCGGTCGATGCGCCGATCGTCGCTGCATTGGAGAGCGCACTCCGTGAATCGAACGAGGACGTACGCGTCCAGGGCATGACCGCATGGACCGACGCCGCGCTGCTCAACGCGGCCGGTATCCCGGCGATTTGTTTCGGTCCCGGGGACATCGGCCTGGCCCACGCCGCCGAGGAGTATGTGATGATCGAAGAGATCGAGCGGGCGACGCGCGTGCTCGCGCAGCTGGCGCTTCATTGGTGTCGCGACCCGATGGCCGCATGGCGCAGCTGACCCACGCCCAATACGACGCCCTCGAGCGCGCTGTGACGCAGGGCACACGTTTGGCCTTTCAGCGCCGGGGGCGACGGGAGTACGTCGTCGTACCACTCGCCCTGCGGCTGGAGAACGGCCGAGAGGTGGTGGACGCCCGCCACCCGGTGACCGGTCACGATCTCAAGATCTACATCGACGAGATCGACGGCCTCGAGGTCCTTGGGTGAGCGGCGGCCCATCGGAATCCGGGTCTCCGGCTCGCCCGCCGCTCGTCGCGATCTACGCCGACGAGTCCTGCCTCGGAAATGGCCGCGAAGGCAGTAACCCGGGCGGGGCCGCGGGCGTCATCGAGTATATGGGGCGGAACGGAAGTCTCACCCGGTGGGACTACTGGGTCTCCGAGCCCGCGACGACGAACAACCGCATGGCTCTTCGCAGCGTGATCGAGGCCGTTCGCGCGATCTCGCGAAAGGGCGTGCGCTTTCGCGTGGTGTTCACGAGCGACTCGCAGTACCTGGTGAAGGGAATGAGTGAGTGGGTGCGCGGGTGGATGTCGAGGGGCTGGAAGCGAAAAGAGGGACCGATTCTGAACCTCGAGTTGTGGCAGCAAGCAGTGGACGTGGTTCGCGACGGCGGGCATCAAGTGGACTGGCGTTGGGTTCGCGGCCACGAGGGACATCCGCAGAACGAGTACGCCAATCACCTGGCGACTCGCGCGGCGCGAGAGCAGACGCAGTCCGGTGGCATCGTGCCGTCGAAGTTCGACGAGTGGTTGGCAGTGGAACGTGAGAAAGAACGAGTGACCGTGGAGCCGCAGGCATTTCCCACCGACGACGCCTTTCGCGCGTCGCGGCCGTACCCGGTGGTGGCGCGCCCCAACTCGGTCACGTGAGTTCGCGTTTGACGCGGACAGAGGGGGAGGTGTGTCATGACGAAATTCCTGGTGGCGTTGCTCCTCGGGTTGGCAATGGGGTATCACTGGGGCTACGACGAAGGGTGGGCGGGAAAACCGTCCATCGTCGCTCGGAGCCTGGATCGTTTCGGCACGTCCAAAGTGCGCGCCGCCCGTGAGGAGAAGGAGAAGCGGGTAGAGGAGGCGTCGAGGCCCTAGTCGATAGTTTTACCGGGTGAGGAGGGGAGGAGGACAACGACATGGACAACCTCGATCGAATGTTCCGGCATCTCGCCCGCATCGTACGCGCGAGACATCCGCAGTATCTCACCCAGCCGTTCACGGTCGCCGAGCTTCACCAGAGCATTCTCCCCTACCGCCTTCATCGCCGCGAGCTCGGGCTCGAGACGAATGAAGATTACGAGATCACGCTGAGCGAGCTGCTCTCGGGGGCGAGGGATTACCTGATCGTGGATGAGTCCATTCGCGAGCGCCTCCGCTCGGAGCTCGCGAGCAAGAATCCGGATCCCACGGCGTTCAAGCAATTCGCGACGTCGACCGTCGCGCTCTCGCCGAACGCACTTCGCTCGCTCGAAGCCGGGCCCGATGACGACAGCACGCCACTCGCTGTCGAGGCGCTGCGCCCATCGCAGATGACTGCTGAGACACCGGTGGCGAGCGCTCCGCCGCCGCCCATCACACATCCTCCACGGCCCCGCCCAC
>DATMHK010000307.1:0-15171 GCA_035554995.1 Gemmatimonadaceae bacterium | reverse complement strand
ACGCGCGGGAATACAAAACGTTCGCCGAGTAACTGCCCGATAACGGGATCGTGATCACCGTGTCTCGCACGATCATGCAACTTGCGCCGTCGACCGCGAACGCGATCACCGTCGCGGTGGTTTGAACTTGATCGAACAGGTCACCGTGTCGCTCGCGCGCGAGCCTCTGCAGCGCCCCGAACGTTGGACCAAGGAAACCTTCGGCCTGGCGGCCGCAGCCGAGGCCCTGAAAACCTTGTTGTGATGGTGACTCCGTGCTCGGTGCGCGCGATTGCGCTTCGATTGGGCGCACGGTTTCACGGTCGGATTGGGCGACGGCTGGCGCTGCCTCGAGAGGCTCGAGCTTCTGGTCTGCCGTTTGTGCCCGTCCAATAGCGCTGTCGAGCGTCGCGCTGGGCCGCTGCGGCGTGGCGACGCGTGCGAGAGGCGCGGACTGGTCTCTGTACACGCGCACCGGCGTGGGAGCGAAACACGCCGACGCGATCACAACGATCAGGCAACTCGCCGCGAGCGCTGCGGACGCGATCTTCCTCGGGCGACCAGTACCGAGTAGCCGGCGAATGCGTGACTCGAGCCTGGACGTAGTACCGGTGAACGCGAGTCGCGCCGCGAACATCGGCGCGGATTGCGTGTGAACGCGAATCAGGAGACGCGCATAGGAGCGGACATCTACGGAGCGGGCCAGGACGCGTGCGTCGCAGTCCGCCTCGATCGCGAAACGCAGCCGTGCCACGGCGATCCACAGAGCTGCGTTCCATGCTTGAACCGCCGCGAGGCCCACGCCGGCGACGAGAAGTACCGGGTCGCCCGCTGACGCGTGCTCCGATTCGTGCGCGAGGACCAAGCGGCGCTCAGTCTCACACAACTCCGCTGCCCAGCGGGGTAGCACGATACGCGCGCGAAGCACGCCGATCAGCGCCGGTCCGATGTTTCGCGACACGAGAACTCGATGACCGTCGATCACGTCGTTCAGCATGCCGCGAGGTAGCCGGCGCATGCCAACGATCGCGGCGGCCAGATAGAGCAGCGCCGCGGTCGATGTCACGACCCAGCCCACTAACAGCGGACTAGTGAGTGAATCGAAGCGCGACGGGTCGAACGCGAGCGACCGGCGCGCCGACATGATCATTCGTTCGGCCTCGGCACGGAGTACAGATCTCACCTGGCCTGAACTGGTCGCGCCACCCGTGCCGTCGCGGGTGTTCGCAACGACGACGCTCGATGACGGCGCGGAGGCAACTACCGTCGTCCATGATCGCGAGTCGCTCGCCGCGGGCGCGTCGAGCAATCTCCAGAGATTCGCGCTGGAACCGAGCGAGCCGGCGATGACCGCGGCCCAAACCCAGCGAGTCGGCCATCGAAGGGAGATGCAAAAGCGCTCGATCGCGACACCGGCGGCGACGACGATGCTGGATATGGCGACCGAATAGATCATCCAGACGGCGATCATTCTCCCTCCTTTCGCGCAGTCCCGCCCTTCGTCTCGAGACGGTCGTCAACGGCCGACCGGATTCGTTCGAGCTCAGCACGCGTCAGCCGGCGATCCCGCACGAAGTGCAGCAGCATTGCCTCGGCCGACCCGCCGAAAACCGTTTCGACCAATCGTTGGAATGCGCTGCGGCCCGCTTCGTCGCGTTCGGTTACGGCGTGGTATCGGAAGGCGCGCCCTTCCTCGGCGTGAGCGACGTGCCCCTTTGATTCGAGAATGCCGAGGAGCGTCGCGACCGTGTTGTGGCTGAGATCTACGGAAAGTGCGCTCCGTACCTCGGCGACGGTGGACGGCCCGCGCTCCCAGAGGACCGCCATGATGTCGAGCTCGCGCTGCGTGAAGACGACGGACATCCGCTTCTCCGAAAGTCTTCGGAGAAGGTGGGGCGACAGGTCGACTTTGTCAACTAAGAAGTTCGGAGTTGGCTGTTGCGACCGGCAGCCGAACGAGTACTGGGCGGGGGAATGCGCGTCGATGTCTCTAGTCCCTCGCAAGTTCCGACTCTAGCTTCCCTTCGATTCAACGAAGTCATTCCCCCCCCCCGATGTACCGTCAGTCCCGACTGACGGGGAGCTTGTCATGAGTCTCCTTCGTTCTCGTCATCTCACCGGCGTTGCGTTCATTGCCGTCTTTGCGAGCGTCGCCCCTAATGTCGCAGCGCAACCCGCCACGGCGAACGCGCAACGGGCCACGAAGCAGATGCAACCCGCGGATCTCAAGACGTGGAAGTCGATCCGCCAGTCGGTCCTCTCGAACGACGGCAAGTGGTTCGCGTACGTGCTCGCGCCGAACGAGGGCGACGCGACACTGATCGTCCGCTCGACGGGACCGGACGGCAAAGAGATGAAATACCCGATCGGTGAGGCTGGCGGGGCGGGTGCTGGACGGGGCGGACCGCCGGGCGCCGACGGCGGGCCGGCGCAGTCGTTGGCGATCAGCGCCGATTCGCGCTGGGTGGCGTTCACGATTTATCCGGCCGCGTCAACGGGGCGCGCTGGCGGGAGGGGTGGCGCGGGCCGCGGCGGTGCAGGACGCGGCGGTGCCGGCGGTGCGACGCAGGATCCGGCCGCGGCTCCGGCGCAGAACAAGATGGGACTCGTCAATCTCGCCACGGGCGAGAAGAAAGAGTTCGACAAGGTTCGCCGGTTCGCATTCAACGGCGACAAGCCGACATGGATCGCGATGCAAAGCTTCCCTGATCAGCCGGCGACGGGCGGCGGGGGAGGAGCAACCGGGGGAGGCGGTGCGGCGGGCGGCGCGGCCGGGGGCGCAGCGGCGACTCGCACGCAGGGTACAGACCTCGTGCTCTACAATCTCTCGACGACCGACGCGGTGAACGTCGGCAACGTCGCGGAATTCGGCTTCGACGACTCGGGCGATTGGTTGGCGTACTCAGTCGACGCGCGCGACCAGATCGGGAATGGCGTCCAGCTGCGCAACATGCGCACGGACGTGGTGCGTCCGATCGACTCCGAGCGCGCGCTGTATCGGCACCTGGCGTGGGCGGACAGCGCGCCGGCGCTCGTCGTCCTGCGTGGCCGCGCGGATTCTACGGCGCGCGACACGCTGTACTCGGTGGTCTCATTCACTGACGTCGCCGCCGGCTCGCCAAAGAAAACGGTTTTCGACGCGGCACAGCGAACGGATTTCCCGGCGGGAATGAAAGTATCGCCGGACCGCGCGCCGCGGTTCGCGGGCGATCTCTCGGCGGTGTTCTTTGGGATTCGCGAAGGCAAGAAGCCTGGTGAGCGCACGCTGGCGGGGGGGCGCGGCAGCTCGGTGATTCAGGCGGGCGCGCCCGGCATGGGCGGCACGAACAACATGCCCCGCGTCAACGAAGCGCAGGAAGAGAATCCGTCGCTCATCCTCTGGCATGGCCGGGATCCGCGGCTTCAGTCGCAGCAGATCGTCCAGGAACAGCAGGACCGCCAGTTCAGCTTCCTCTCGGAGTACCGGCTTGCCGACAACAAGTTCGTGCGTCTCGCTGATGACGAGCTGCGTAACGTGAACCTGGTCGGCCACGAGCATTTCGCGTACGGCGCCGACACGCGCGAATATGACCTCGCGCAGAGCTACAACGGCCGGCGCTTCGAGAACGTGTACGGCGTCGATCTCGCGACTGGCAGGCGGAACGTGCTGCTCAAAAAGCACATCGCGTCGGTGATCTTGCCCTCGCCGAACGGACACAGCGTCCTGTACTGGAACGACGCGGCGCAGTGGACCGTGATGGACGTGACGACGGGAGAACAGCACGTCATCTCGAAGGGCGTGCCGACGGTGTTCGCCGATACCTCGGACGATCACAACAACCTCGTCACGCCGCCGATCCCGCCGATCGGTTGGGCAAAGGACGGCAGCGCAGTGCTGCTCTCGGACGGTTTCGATGTTTGGAAGGTGCCCGTGAACGGCGGGACCGCCGTGAATCTCACGGTTGACGGCAAAAAGAATCAGATCCGCTATCAGCGTCTCTACTCGTTCGATCGGAGCGGCGGGGCCGCGGCTGGTGGTCGCGGCGGACGTGGTGGGCGCGGTGGCGCGGCCGACGGTGTGGATCTTTCGCAACCGCTCTACTTCGCGACGTACGGCGAGTGGACGAAAAAGGAAGGTCTCGCCAAGGTCGACGCGTCCAAGCCCGGCGCGCAGAAGCTGGTATGGGAGGACGCGAAGTTCGCGTTTCAGAAAGCGAAGGACGCCGACACGTATGTCTTTACGAAGCAGACGGCGATCGACTTCCCGAACTACTACGTCACCAACGGCGATCTGGTGAATCCTTCGTCGTCAACGGCGGCGATCAAGGCGGCGCGGCAGCTGACGGACGCGAATCCACAACAGAAGGAGTTCGCGTGGACGAGCGGTGTGAAGCTGATCAACTACACGAGCGCCAAGGGCGACAAGCTGCAGGGCGCGCTCTACCTCCCGGCGAACTACGAGCCAGGGAAGAAGTATCCGCTGCTCGTGACGATCTACGAGAAGCGCTCGAACCTGGCGAACAGCTACGTGACGCCGAGTGAGACGAGCACGCCGAATCGCGCGATCTACACGAGCCGCGGATACGCGGTGCTCGATCCGGACATCGTTTACCGCGTGAACGATCCCGGCATGTCGGCGGTGTGGTGCGTGATCCCGGCGGTGAAGGCGGCGCTCGGAACGGGGATGATCGACTCGACGAACGTGGGCCTGTGGGGTCACTCGTGGGGCGGCTATCAGACGGCGTTCCTCGTTACCCAGACGAACATCTTCAAGGCGGCCATTGCCGGCGCGCCGCTGACCGATATGGTGAGCATGTATGGCTCCATCTATTGGAATACAGGCGGGGCGGACCAAGCGATCTTTGAATCGAGCCAGGGCCGCTTCAAGGGCAACTACGCCGACAACTACGACGCGTACATTCGCAACTCGCCCAACTTCCACGCGAAGAACGTGAAGACGCCGCTCATCATCCTCGCCAACGACAAGGACGGCGCGGTGGACTTCAATCAGGGCATCACGTATTTCAACACGCTCCGGCAGATGAACAAGGACGTGATTCTCCTCGAGTACGTCGGCGAGAATCATGGCCTCGCGCGGCCGATCAACCAGAAAGACTACGCGATGCGGCAGAAGGACTGGTTCGACCACTACCTCAAGGGCGCGCCGGCGCCCGACTGGATGACGAAGGGCGTGGCGCGGATCAAGATGGACGAGTACTGGCAAGGGTTGAAGGCGCAGCAGGCCGGCACGATCGTCCCGTAGTCGGATCGCATGACCGCGCCTCGGCCAGACATCGTCGAAGAACCGAAAGATCTCGGTTTAGGCTCCGTCGTCGGCGGCGCCAATGAGAAGCGGTTGCTCAATCGCGATGGGACGTTCAATCCCCGTCGCGATGGGCTGCCGTTTCTGTCGTCGCTGAGCATCTATCATTTTTTGCTCACGATCAGTTGGCCGCGCTTTTTCGCGATCGTGACGGGCGGATATCTCGCGGCCAACACGATGTTCGCGCTGGCCTACCTGGCGTGTGGCGTCGACGCGCTATCGGGTACGCTTCCGACGGCAGGACCGGCGGCTCCATTTTGGCGCGCCTTCTTCTTCAGCGTCGAGACGCTGGCGACGATCGGCTACGGCAACATCGCGCCGAGCTCGATGCCGGCGCATTTGGTGATGACGTGCGAGTCGCTCACCGGACTGTTCGTGTTCGCGCTCGGCACGGGCATCATGTTCGCCCGCTTCTCCCGGCCGACGGCGGCGATCGTGTTCAGCTCGAGGGCGGTCGTCGCGCCCTATCGCGGCCGCACGGCGTTCATGTTTCGCGTCACGAACGGCCGGTCCAACCAGCTCGTCGAGCTCGAGGCGAAAGTCCTCTACAGCCGGATCGAGGGATCGCTTCGCCGGTACGATGAGCTGAGGCTCGAACGATCACGCGTTACGTTCTTCCCGCTGAGTTGGACCGTCGTTCACCCGATCGACGAGAAGAGCCCGATGAACGGCGCGACGCACGAGCAGCTCGTCGAGATGGACGCCGAGTTCCTCATGCTGCTGACGGGAACGGACGAAACGTTCTCACAAGAGGTTCACGCGCGCTCGTCGTACAAGCCGGAGGAGATCGTCTACGGGGAGAAGTTCGTGAACATCTACAACCCGATCGACGAACATGGTGTGGTGAGCATCGACGTCCGGAAGCTGAGCGAGACCGAGCCGGCGGACCTGAACGATTGGGGGCAGACGTCGACTTGGCACCACACGGGACACTTCGCGGGGTACTCGCCCCGCAAACGCTGATAGCTTTAGCTATCAGCTGACAGCTAAAGCCATCAGCCGACTTCCTCGGCCGGCTCGATCGGTGCTTCGGGGCCAGGGTCTCGCACCTTCGGCCCCTTCTCCATCACCTCTTTGCAGCAGGCAGCGAGCACGGCTTCGAGCGCTTCGATGCCGTCGTCGGTCGCTTCCATGAAGAGGTCCTTCACCACCGACTCGGCGCGCTCGAGCTGGGTGATCAGCATTTTCGCGTGGACGCGTGTCGGCATGACGCCGCAGACCTTGGCCGTCGCCCGGTTGCCGATCGGCTTCCGGAGCACCACGACAGCGCCGCGCTTGCCGGGCTGCGTGAAATAGTCGGACATACGCGGCGCGTGCTTTTTCCGCACCGTTTTTCGCCGACGCGGCTGTCGGGAAGGAACCATGTCGCTCTGCTCTCCACGGTGATGCCGCCCTAACTATACATCCTGTAACCTGAGGACGCGCCAGTCCGTCTGTCGTCAAGACGTGCGCTCCAATAGCTTCAATGTGTACGAGTGTGTACAGTGCCGCCGCTCGACCACTTGCCGGAGTACCAATGGACGAGAAGCAGCTCGCCAAGCTGGTAAAAAAGACCCAGGCCAAGGCGTCCAAGCCGAAAGGTCCGACTCGCAAGACCTACGACTCGACGCTCGACGTGACTCGCCGTCCCGATCAAGAGGAAAAGGACAGCGAGGCCAAGGACCTGTTCGACATCATGAAGAAGCGCGAGTTTTAGGTTCCACCGCCCATCGCCTATCGCCCATCGCCGGCGGTTAGGGCACGCCGACCTTGGAGTCCGGGCTGCGATGGTCGTTCGCCCCATACGCCACACCATCTCGTATGATGATGGTGTGTCCGTCGCCCTGTTCCCCGCCAAAACGGATGCTGTGCCCCATCGCGCGAAGTGCCTGCGCCGTCGAATCCGGAATGGCGTTGCGCTCGAACGTGACTTCGTCCGGCATCCACTGATGATGGAAGCGCGGGGCATCAACCGCCTGCCGCGCGTCGAAACCGTGATCGAGCGCGCCGAGCACGATCTCCATCACGGTGTTGATGATCGTCCGGCCACCCGGTGAACCGGTGACCATGAACAGCTTGCCGTTCGTCGTGACGATCATCGGGCTCATGGAGCTCAACATGCGCTTCCCCGGCACGATCTGATTGGCCGGGGTGCCGATGTCGCCCGTCAAGTTCGTCTCGCCGGGCTTCTTGTTGAAATCGCCCATCTCGTTGTTGAGGATGAAGCCAGCGCCCGGGACGACGACGTGCGAGCCGAAGCCACCCTCGAGTGTATACGTGTTCGCGACGGCGTTGCCGAATCTGTCGACGACGGAGAAATGCGTCGTCTCGTCGTGCTCGTCCGATGCGATCTGCGCGAGGATGTCCTTGCCAAGCTCGGCGCTGCTCGACGCGTGCTTTGGGTCGATCGACCGTGCGAGCGTCTTCGCGTAGGTCTTCGACGTGAGCCGCGCGATCGGCATCGAGACGAAATCCGGATCGCCGAGGAAGCGCGCCCGATCGAGATATCCTCGTCGCATCGCTTCGATCTCGAGATGCAGCGCGTCGGCCGACTGCGGCGCCATCTTCCCGAGGTCGAACTGCTCGAGGGTGTTGAGCATCTCGACCATCGTTACGCCGCCGCTGCTCGGAGGCGGCATTGCGATGAGATCGTACCCGCGATACGTGCCGCGAATCGGAGTACGGGCCTTCGCGCGATAGACGGCGAGATCCTTCTTGGAGATGAGACCACCGTTGCGCGCCATGGCCGCGGCGATGCTGTCGGCGATCCAGCCGGTGTAGAACGCGTCGGGTCCTTTGGTGGCGATGGCGCGCAGCGAGCGCGCGAGGTCGCGGAGCACGATCGTGTCGCCGGCGGCCCACTGTCCGCCGCCCGGTTTTCCGTAGGCCGCAACGGATGTAGGGTACGGAGCCATGCGGCCGGAAACTTCGCGGTTGAGCGAACGGGCGAGAGCATCGGACAGGACGAACCCCTTGTCCGCCAATTCGACGGCCGGCAAGACAAGGTCTTTCCAGGGGAGCTTGCCGAACTTGGCGTGGGCGAGTGCGAGCCCGCGGACCGTTCCGGGCACTCCTGGAGCGAGATATCCGGTCGCGGTGCGCTCCCGAACGATCTTCCCCGTGGAGTCGAGGTACATCGTCTTCGTGGACTTGAGCGGCGCGCGCTCCCGGTAGTCGATGGTGATCGGCGCGCCCTTGGCCGGCCGAATCACCATGAACCCACCGCCGCCGATATTGCCGGCGCTCGGATGGGTCACCGCCAATGCAAAGGCGGTCGCCACGGCTGCGTCTATCGCGTTCCCGCCCTTCCGTAAAATCGCCGCGCCGACATCCGATGCGGGAGCGGAGGTGGTGATGACCATGCCCTGGTTAGAACTGACCGGCGCGCCGGCCTCCTGTGCCAAAAGCGCGGGTGTGGCGAGGATCGCGATTGCGAAGGTGGCGGCGATTCGACGGTGCGGCATAGGCGCGGTCCCTGGTCGTATCAAAAGAGTTCGGAATGGGGTCTGACCCCAATTGCGGCGAAATGATGTCTCGTCCCTAAGGTATCCACCGGGGGCCGGGTTGCCAGCGCCGGCGGACACAGTTTCCGTACACGGCCATCCATGGGGCGGGCTGTCCAATCGGTGAGCGAAAGGTCATTGTTGAACCACGGAAATCCGCCAATCCCCCCCGCCCCCGTCGTCCGTTCAGGAGAGCCGTCCGTGCCGACCAACCGCCGAACCTTCATCAAGGCCTCCGCCGCCGTTGCCGGAGCGCTGAGCATCGACGGGCTGCCTCGTATCGCCCTTGGCGCCGCGCCGGGGGGCGAATCGCCGCGGCCCATCGAGCGGGCTCGGAAGCCGCTCAGCATCCTCATCCTCGGCGGTACCGGGTTCACCGGGCCGGAGCAGGTGGAATACGCCATCGCCCGCGGCCACTCGGTGACACTGATCAACCGTAACAAGACGCGACCGGACTTCTTCAAGGGGCGCGTCGATCAGCTCATCGGCGACTTGAATGGCGACATGAGCGCGCTCAAAGGGAAAAAGTTCGATGTCGTGATCGACAATCCGACGACGGCGCCGGCCTGGGTGCGCAATGCCGCGCAGTATCTCGCCGGCAACACGAACCACTACATCTTCATCTCGACGATCTCGGCGTACGCGAACGACAAGAACGCCTGGGCCGACGAAAGCGATCCGACGCACGAGATGCCGGCGGGACTGGATCCGTTCGTGGACATGACGACATTGCCGGCGAACGAACGCGGCCGCTATTACGGCCCGCTCAAGGCCTTCTCCGAGAAGGAAGTGCAGCGTCGATATCCGGGGATGAGCACGATCATTCGCCCGGGCCTGATCGTCGGTCCGTTGGACCGGTCGGATCGGTTCACGTACTGGCCGTATCGGATCGACAAGGGTGGGGACGTTCTGGCCCCCGGATCTGGCAACGACCCTGTACAAATCATAGACTCGCGTGACCTCGCGGAATGGACGATTCGCGTCGCCGAAAACCGTACGCTCGGCGTGTTCAATGCGACGGGACCGGTGAAGCCGCTGACGATGTCCGAGATGCTCTACGGGATCAAAGCGGTGACGACGAGCGGCGCGCAGTTCATCTGGGTGCCAGCCGAATTCCTCACCGAGCAGAAGATTCGCGGTTGGTCCAACATGCCGGTGTGGGTTCCGGACCGGCCGGACAACGTCGCGTTCTCGCGGCGCAAGATCGACAAGGCATTGGCGGCGGGACTCACCTTCCGTCCGCTGGCCGTGACGGCAAAGGAGACAATCGATTGGAACAAGACGCGCCCCGCCGATGAGCTCCAGGCGCTCTCCGAAGGAAAGATCGCGGGCATCTCGGCGCAGCGCGAAGCCGACGTGCTCGCGGCGTGGAAGGCGAAGCAGGCGACGAAGTGACGACCGACTCGGACAAAGAGCCGGGGTTCTTCGCACAGGGCTTGCTGCGGCGCGTCGTCGACGTACGGGCGGGCGAGCTGCGCGCGATGGTTGCGTCGTTCACGTTGTTCTTTTTCCTGCTGAGCAGCTATTTCGTTCTGCGACCGATGCGAGACGAAGTGGCGGCGTCGTCGGGCGCGAGTCAGCTGGCGTGGCTGTTCCTTGCCACACTCGCGGGAACGCTGGTTTTCAACCCGATGTTCGCGGCGCTGGTCGCGAAATTCCCGGTGCGGAAGTTCATCCCGATTTCGTACCAGTTCTTCGTCGCCAACATGCTGATCTTCTACGCCGTGCTGCGCTACATGTCGGCGGCGGAAGGATCCAGCGTCGACGTGTGGGCCGGACGTGCCTTCTTCATCTGGACGACGGTCTTCGCGCTGTTCAACACGTCGATCTTCTGGTGCTTGATGGCCGACACGTTTCGCAGCGACGAAGCAAAGCGGCTGTTCGGTTTCATCGGCGTCGGCGGGACACTCGGCTCGATCTCCGGGTCGGCGGCGACGGCGGCCTTGGCGAAGAGCGTCGGCACGATGAATCTGCTCCTCGTGTCGGCGGTGCTGCTGGAGATCGCCGTGGTCGTCGTGATGCGCTTCCCGCAGCGCGCCGCGATTGCCGCGGAAGATCGAGTGCGCTCGAAGCGCGATCAGGACAAGGAGCTGATCGGCGGCAGCGTGTGGGCCGGCTTTACTCACGTCGTGCGGTCGCCGTACCTCCTCGGCATCTGCGGGTTCATGGTGCTGTTCACGGTGGGATCGACGTTCCTCTATTTCGCGCAGAGCGACCTCGTGGGCCGCGAGTTCGCCGACAAGGCCTCGCGGACCGCGGTGCTGGCGAAATTGGAGCTGGCAGTTCAAACGCTCACGGTCGTCACGCAGATTTTCTTTACCGGCCGGATCATCCGTTGGCTGGGACTGGGGTTGGCGCTGGCGCTGCTGCCGATCATCAGCATTCTCGGATTCGGCGGGCTGGCGGTGCTTCCGGCGTTCGGAACCGTCGCGGTGTTCACCGTGCTCCGCCGCGGGGGCAACTTCGCGATCACCAATCCGGCGATGGAGGTGCTCTTCACCGTCGTGCGGCGCGAGGACAAATACAAAGCGAAGAACGTGATCGAGACGTTCGTGTATCGCGGCGGCGACCAGATCGGTGCCTGGACGTACAAAGGTTTGACGGCGCTCGGCCTCGGGCTCGTCGGGATCGCGTATTTCGCCGTGCCGCTGTCGATGATCTGGCTGGCTCTCGGTCTTTGGCTGGGCAGACGGCAGGCGCAGTTAGCCGGTGAGCAGCCGGTGATAAAAGAAATGCCAGCCGCGGTGCCGGTCGCGACGTGACGAAAAAGGTGTGGCGGATCGTTTCTATTGTAGCAAAACCGCAGAGAATGGACTGATGACGACACTTGCCATTGAACGCCCCAAAGCCGACGAGCATTCGCCGTACTTCGCGCGGTACATCGATCGCGTACCCGACGGGAACCTGATCGCCCTCCTCGAATCACAATTCGCCGATACGCTGGCCCTGCTCAAGCGCGTGCCGCGTGAGCGCGAGGATTTCGCGTACGCAGAGGGGAAATGGAGCGTGAAGGAGGTCGTTGGACATCTCGCCGACTCCGAGCGCGTGTTCGCGTATCGCGCGTTGCGTTTCGCGCGCGGCGACGCGACCGAGCTCGCGGGTTACGACGAGAACGCGTGGGTCGCGAACGCCGGTTTCGGTCGTCAGCGGCTCGCGGATCTCGTCGACGAGTTCAGCGCGGTGCGTGCGTCGACGATTCGCTTTGTTAAGAGTCTGAACGCCGAGGAATTGGCGCGGCGTGGTGTTGCGAACGGGAATGGGATCACGGTCCGCGCCTTGGTCTACATCATCGCGGGACACGAGCGACATCACGTCGGTCTGTTCCGCGAGCGGTACCAGCTGTCGTAAGTCGCCCCGGGATGAATTGTCCTCGGGCGCGAGTGCAAGGGGGGCAGGCACTATGATGCGCCTACTGTTGGACAGCTATTCCAGAAAGGCGCCGGTGTTCTCGAGCGCTTCGCTCAGCGTGTTGGCACACGCCGCGATCATCACCGCGTGGGTGATGGGAACGCTGCCGCGGCACGACATGCCCTTCGACAGTGTTCGCCGCGAGCCGATCTATCTCCCGCCGCCGGACCGGGCTCCGTCGCAGGGCGGATCGCGCGAGGCTATCAGATACGTGAAGCTCGCGCCGCAGGTAGGCCCTGGAATGGGCGAAGGTCCGCGCGTGATGGGCGACGCGCGGCCGCCGGCGACCCCCGACGAGATCGTCGGCGATCGCGCCAAGGACACGGTGACCTCGGTACCGGTGCCTCAGTCCAAGGGCGAGGACTCGGTTTTTTCCGTCCTCGAAGTAGACGTCGCGGTCGTGCGCGCCGCGAACAGCGCGGCGCCGGCGTATCCGCTCAAGATGCTGCAGCAGCACATCAGCGGAGCTGTGGCGGCGCAGTACATCGTGGACACGACCGGCTTCGCGGACACGGCGTCTTTCCAGGTCCTCAATACTCCCCGTCCCGAGTTCATTCGAGCCGTGAAAGACGTTCTTCCCTACATGCGCTTCGAACCCGCGAGAATAGGAACCACCAAGGTGCGCCAACTCGTCGAGCAACAGTTCAGCTTCAAGATCACCGACGTAGACACGGCCGCCGCCGCAAAGCCTCGCAAACCATGAAGCACACGGTTCGACTCAAAGGTGTGATCGTCGGACATTCCGAGCTCGAGAACATCGAGCCGGGGACCGGGCGAGCCTGGGGCTCATTCCGACCCGGGCTCGGCTACGATCTCGTGCAGCCGGTGTTCGCGCTCTTCGCGGAAGCCGCGCCGCGGAACGGTGGGTCGCGGGACAACGCGAAGCTCGAGCGATATTACGCGGCCCGTGACGCGCTCGATCTCAGTCTCGAGGATGCGACGGGACGGCCGATTCGCACCACGACGATCCACATCGCGGACTACGACGGCCCGTCGAAAGACTCGCCCGAGCTCGACGTGCTCATCGCGGACGAGAGTTACTGGCGACGTCGTCTGGAAAGCTGAGCGACGGTCAACTGACCG
Organism: Gemmatimonadaceae bacterium; assembly: GCA_035554995.1. Classification (GTDB taxonomy): domain Bacteria; phylum Gemmatimonadota; class Gemmatimonadetes; order Gemmatimonadales; family Gemmatimonadaceae; genus JAQBQB01. The sequence goes on along the minus strand of DATMHK010000307.1, from coordinate 1,917 downwards.
CTCGAATGGACGAGCGCGCGGATTTTGCAAACCAGGCGTTCGATCCTGGAGGAAATCCGCATGAGAACCACTTCGTTGGCGGGTGTGCTCAGCCTATCGCTGAGTGCGCCACTTTTTTCGCAAACATTCAATCAGACGGCGACATACATCGCGCTAATGCGATCGTCGGTCGGCGGGCTACCGCCGGTTGCTACCAGTACGCTACAAGGCGATCTCCAGGACGGCGTCGCGCTGGCAATCCGTTACGGCTATGTGCCGAGCTCGAGCCGGATGGACCTCCCCAGCATGAACAATTTCGGTCTTACGGCGGTCCTGCCGACCGGCACGGCGTCGACCGTGTCGATCACTGGTGGGCTCTCGTCGCTGTCGCGTGGCGGATCGGATGCGTGGATCATCGGCGCCGGCGGAGACCTCCGTCTCACCGACTGGGCATTCAGTCAGGGGCGGAGCGCTCCGCATCTTCGCGTCGCGGTGAACGGACAGCTCGACTACTCGAAGCCCCGCGAGTCGGCGCTCATCGCCGGATCGGTTGGCCTCCCGCTCTCGATCATTCGGCCGAATCGGCCGAAGCAGGAGATGCAGGTCGTGCCGTTCGTGACGCCGTCGTTCGCCTTCGGCAACTTCAACCCCGACGACGATACTGGTCTATCGCACGAAAGCGGCGCGCGTTTCATGATCGGTGGTGGGCTCGGCCTGTACAACCGGTCGAGCAGCGTCGCCGTGAATTTCGGATTTCAGTATGTCGCGGTGGAGAACGGCCAGGTTCAGCTCGGAGTCGTGTTGACGCTCGGCGGGCGATGACTCGGCGATAGCGCGGCTTCCAGTCGATCGATCAGCTCCGCCTGCGCGGGATTGATTTTCGCGCGGGCGGTGGAGGCGTCGAACCACGCGCAACGATCGACTTCGGGGAAGGTGAGCCACTTTCCCGATCCACGCGGCCACTCCGTGCGCATCGTATTACTGGTCACCGCTCGAGGGTCGGCGTCGCCTTCCCAGGCCCACGCGTGAACGGTCTTGCCGGCCTTCTGCTTGATCGCGCCGAGCGGGATGAACGGCGGCAGCGGCTCGATGCCGGTCTCTTCACGGAATTCGCGCCGCGCCGCGTCGTGGAGCTCTTCGCCTTCTTCCACGATGCCCTTGGGAATTGTCCACGCTCCGACGTCGCGATTCGACCAGAACGGACCGCCCGGATGCGCGAGGAAGACCTCGAGACCCTTCGAACGCCGGCGAAACAGCACCATTCCGGCGCTCACGCCGGCGCGGCTCGTCACTTGTGCCGCAACCCGAGTCCAAGCGCGAGACCGTCCGCGATTTCGTCGACGGCGTCGAGCACCCGTTCGGTCAATCGGCGAACTACACCTGGACGCCGCAGCGTACGCCTGGCGTGCGGAAATGCCGGCTGCGGTGCGGGCGTAGCAGCGGCGACGGCGGTTCCCGGAATCTTCGGCGGCGGAACGAGCGCGCCGGAGGGCTGAGTCGGAGGCGTGGGTACATAGTCTTCGTCCATGTTGCTCCTACGTCCGGGCGCGAGGCTTTGTGTCCATGGGGAGCCTCACGCGATTGAGCTCCAGCACGAGCGTCTCGCCCGCCGGCAAGTCATTCCAGCGCGTGAACAGCTCGGAGCGAACCGTCCGAATTCGATCGACCTGGTCCTGATTGATTTGGAAATCCGGACGGTGTCGATGTTGTGAGAGATAGTACGTCGCGATCTTCTCGTTCACGTCGGTCGCGTCGATCAGATAGCCTGTCGCGCGCTCGAGGTCGAAGAAGCCGACAATCAACTCGGTGAGAAACGCCTCGGGAAGGTCGACGCCTTTGTGTTCCGGCTTCCCGAAATCGCTGATGTCCCAGCCGTCGGCGAGCAATCCGTAGAACGCGTGCGAAAAACCGAGCGTCGTCTCGACCGCGTAGTGTGTG
>DATMHK010000306.1:0-9696 GCA_035554995.1 Gemmatimonadaceae bacterium | reverse complement strand
CGCTTTCATCGCCGGCTACTGCGTCCGCCTGGTCAAGAGCGATCGCGATCATCCGACAGAGGTCGGTCTCGGCTTCGCCGCTCCGAAGCGCGCGGCCAGCCGCGTCGACATCGATGGGATCCTCTGGGTCGACACGGCTTCGCGCCGTTTGCAGCGCCTCGAGTTCCGCTACGTGGGACTCGATCGGAGACTCGACGACGCGCGGCCTGGAGGCCTCATCTCCTTCCATGAAATGCCGAACGGCGTGGTGTTCATTGACCGATGGTCACTTCGGCTGCCCGTGGTCCGAAACGACTCGGTCTACAGCTCAAGGAGGCACGAGTACACGCCGCAGCAATGGGTCGACACACAGGAAAGTGGTGGCGAGGTGGCGCAGGCGCAGTGGCCGGCATCGCCGGCCTGGCACGGCTCACTCGGAACCTTGAAGCTTCAGGCCTTTAACGCGGCAAAAAGACCGGCTGTTGGCGCCCACGTGCGTCTCGACAGCACGAGTTATGAAAGCCGCGTCGACTCCAGTGGTCAGGTCACAATCACGCGGCTCTTGCCGGGGCCGTACAGGTTGGTGGTGGTCGACAGCGCGCTGGAGCCGCTGGCGATTTCGCTTACGACCTCGATTGCGTTTACCGCCGCGCGCGATTCCGTGCATCGTGCTCAGCTCGTCGTTCAGACGGCAAACGAGTACGTAATGGAACGATGCATCCACGACGCGAAATGGTACCGGGCGATGCCTCGCCGTGACCGCGGCGTTGTGTGGATGATCGGCCGCATCGTCGGAGCCGACAACGTGCCGATCAGCGGCGCGAGCGTCGAGGCTTACAGGGGAGACCGCCTCGCTATCGCAACGGCCGGCCTCAATCCCCAAGGCGTGAGCAGCACGGCCACCGGAACAGACGGCATCTTTCAACTTTGTTCGGGCATGTTCCACGTCGGGGACAGCGCGCTTGTTCGTCTTCAGCGCCGCGGCCTTCCCCCGATCGAGTTCACTCACCGCCTCACCGACACTCTCTTTGTTCTGCCGCTGATCCGCGACCCGCGCCGACCCTGAGTTGCGACGCGTTTTAGCGGCAGTTGACGGCCGGCGCCTGCTTCAGCGGAAGCACCCCAGAGAGAACGGGTGACTCGTGCTCGAACCGGAGGTCGATGAGACGCTGCGACTCGATAGCTGCTCCGCGAGGACCGCCAGATCGCGCGACGTACTGAGACGTCGTTCGCGTGCAAATCCGATCGACGACGGGCAGCGCCGGCAACACCTCGCGGAACCAGGTGCTGACGCGGATCACCCACATCTCCTCGGTGGGGTGAAGATACGACGGCCGCTCCATCACGAAGTCCGACCGTATCAGCTGATAGGACGCCGTGTCGAGGAACATCGACCCGCGCACGTCGGGCTCGCGAAGCGTCTTAATCGGCTCGAAGTCGATTTGGATCCGGCGAACGCCGTCGACCTTGGAGACGCCCGCGTACTTGAAGCAGTGATTGTCGGTGAACACCTCGTCCGCGAAATCGATGAGCTGCGGCACGATCATCTTTTCCGGCGCCTCGGCCGCTTCGTCGTCCTCCGTTCGCACGACAAGCTTGCCGGGCTCATAGCGCCACTCGTGCTCGGCGGCCACCGGCACGGTGTCGATGCGGGTGATGTGGATCCGCTCGTTGCCGCCGAGTGACACCATGCGCTCCGGAGCGCCAATCGAACGCTCCATGCGACTGACAAACGGCGACTCGTGCGCCAGCAGCTTGTTCCGTTCCGCGTTGTCCCAGAGTTGTCGAAGGATGGCGAGCGTTGCGGTGTCGCCGTTCTCCGAGCCGCGCGAGGGACACACTTCATCGGACACGCGAATGCGCGCCAATTGGAGTACCAGCGGCTCGAGCGCGACGCGCACCGTGTCTTCGCGACCTTCGACGAGCGTCAAATGCAATGAGACCGGAGTGAAACCGAGGCGTCGAACGCGCAGCGTCACCGCGCCCGGCGGCACGCCGCGCAATCGAAAAGCGCCGTTGCTTTGGGCGAGCGTTCCGATCCCGAACTCGCCGATCGTCGCGTCGGCAAATCCGAGCGGCTCACCCGTTTGACGGGCCGTGACATAGCCGACGATCGACGCCGCGGTTTTCGACGGAGCGCGTTGTCCGCTCGCCGGCGCGACGACAAGCGCGCAGAGCAGCGGCGCGAGAATCAGAGGGCGCTTCGGCATCGACGCAACGCTCGCGGCCGGTAGGCGCCCCGTCAAGTCGGTCCCCCGCGGAATTGCGATATTGGAAGGCGCGTTTCTAACCTTAGGGGCTGTCACCTTCGACCCAACCTACGCAATGCGACTCATCTTGAAGAATCGGGGCCTCGTCGGGTTGCTCATCGTCGCCCTCGCCAGCGGCGTCGGCGCGCAGCCTTCGACGGTGATCCTCGTGCGTCACGCCGAAAAGGCGACCACGCCGGCCAACGATCCAGGTCTGACACCGGGCGGCCTTCAGCGCGCGACAGACCTCGCCGCTGCGTTGACCGATGCGCGCGTCAACGCGGTGGTCGTAACGCAGCTCGAGCGGGTCAAGGCGACCGCGAAACCCCTCGCCGACGGCGCGAAGATCACGCCGGTCGTCGTGCCGGTATCGAGCGACATCGCCGCGCACGTGAACGCCGTCGTCGCCGAGGTCGCGAGCCATAAGCCCGGCGACGTCGTGCTCGTCGTCGGCCATAGTAACACGATCCCGGCGATCATCGCCGCGCTCGGCGGGCCGCGTATGGCCGAACTCTGCGACGCGCAGTACGGCGGGCTATTCGTGCTGCAGCTCCGCCCCAACGGGCCGCCGAGTTTCGTGCGCGGGAAGTATGGCGCCGCCGATCCGCCGGATTCGGATGCCTGCTCCCGCACGATGAAAACGCCCTGACTCTCGTTGACGCCCCCGACGGCTTGTGCATCGAGCCCGAGGCGGCAAATGTTCGGGTCCCTCATCAGCAACGTGGAGCCGTGCCAATGGCGTCGGAGAACGACTGGCGACGCATCGTCGCCTCAGCGTTGGATTGGGAGCAGGCGCACGCCGATTTCCAGAAGTCCATTGCCGGACTCGACCCGGCCTTGCGTGGCAAGCGCCCTTACGACTTCCCGCATTCGGTGTGGGAGCTCGTCGACCACATCCGCGCCACGCAGCACGACCTGCTCGAGTTTTGCGTGAACCCGAAGTACCAAGAACCGAAGTGGCCGGACGACTATTGGCCGAACACGCCCGCGCCGGCGAGCGACGCGGCGTGGAACGAAAGCGTCGCCTCCATCAAGCGCGACACCGCGGCGTTCGCCGAGTTCGCCGCCAACGATCCGCGGGATCTCACCGCGCGCATTCCGCACGGGACCGGTCAGACATTTCTCCGAACGGTTCTCGTCGCGGTCGACCACACGTCGTACCACGTTGGCCAGATCATCGCCGTTCGCCGGTTGCTCGGCGCCTGGAATCCATAGACCTCGGGCCCCACCACCAGCCCCCACCACCAGAGACACAGATGCCGCAGACCGACAACTCCGCCAAGGCGCGCTTTCTACGGAACTACGAGCGTGAGACCGCGACCACGCTTCGGGTGATGCACGCGTATCCCGTCGACAAGACGGATTTCCGCCCGCACGAGCGGTCGAATAACGCGCTGCACCTGGGATGGACCTTCGTCGTCGAGCAGGCGATGCTGCTCCGCGCGCTTCGTGGCGAAGACATGTTCGGCAGCGGGTATGGAAAGCCGCCGGAGAACTGGCAAGGCATTCTCGACGCCTTCAAAGGGGCCCGCACCGATGTCATGTCCGAGCTGGGCAAACCGGAGAATCAGGACCTCGACGGCTCCGTCGTATTCATGGTCGCGCCGAAGCAGAAGGGCGAGGTGCCGCTCGCCGACTTCGTCGAGTTCATGCTCGGCGACCAGATCCATCATCGTGGCCAGCTTTCCGTCTATCTGCGCATGGCAGGCGGAAAGGTGCCTTCGATTTATGGACCCTCGGCCGACGAGCCTTGGATGTGATCACGGCGGAAGCGGACAATCGGCGAGCGCGATCGGCGCTCGCTGCCCTTCGGTCGTGAAGACGAATCGTCCGGTGCTGCCGGCCCACGTCACGCCTTCACCCTGGATCTCATCGACGGTAAGCAGGTTGCACACGGCGGGCGGCACGCCGCGATTCACGCGGCCCGTCGCCGAGTCGACGTCGAAGACGAACAGCTGCATATAGGTGCGGACAGCGAGGTGTTTCGCGTCCGGCGACAAGGCTGCGTCGGTGATGACGCGGAACGGCGCACTGCCCGGGACGATCGGCAGACTATCCACCAACTCTGCGACGACGCGGCCTTTCTCATTCCACGCGCCGGCCGGTAGCCGGTAAACGAGGGCGGGCAGCGGCTTGCGCGCAGGGTTGAGCCGCGGACGCTTGGCAATGAGAAAGACGTCGGCGTTCCGCGCGACATACATCGCCTCCACATCTTGCGGACCGTTCGGATACTCGAAGGTCAGCCGCGCGGCTGCGATCGAATCAAGGTGTGAGTCGCCGGGCTCCATCGCCCGCGGCTCGGCCCCGCGATAAATCTTCCTCGACCGGTGAAGCGCTTCGTTGTCGCCGACGTCTCCGATGTATACGCACCACGCCGACGCGGCGGGGGCGCACGGGCCGATGGACGCGGCTTCCCAGTCCACGTTGTTCGCGTTCGTTACTCGCCATACGCCGCGGCCGCGGCCCGTGGTGTCGAGCGCGAAGAGGAGCGGTTCATTCCCCGAGTCATTGATCGAGAAGAAGATGCCGGGTTGCGTCATGCTCATCGCCGCGGCCGAGTTCTCCACGAGATCGATCGGCGCCGCGGTGCGCGTGATCGACACGTGGGTCGGCGCGGTACCCATCGAGTCGGTCGCGCCATAGTAGCGGGACACGAGACGACGCTCCGAGCTGCCGCCGGAATCGCAGCCGGCGATCACCAGCGCGACGCCGAGCCCCGCGGTCCCGCGGCCAAGGATGCGCGATAAATTCACGACCATGCGTATCCGTCCAAACTCTCTCCGATTCGTTGTCGCCGCGGCCACGTCGCTCGTCGTCGCCCACGCGGTACAGGCTCAATCGACGCTCTCGGCGAGCGAGCGCGCGATCGTGCGCGCCGTCGATGCTCACAACGCCGAAGCGTTGGCGCTCCTCGAACGGCTCGTGAACATAAACAGCGGCACGATGAACTTCGCTGGGGTACGCAAGGTTGGCGACGTCCTCCGCGCGGAGCTCGATGCGCTTGGCTTCAAGACCCAATGGGTTGACGGCGCGGCATTCCGGCGCGCCGGCCACCTCGTCGCCGAGCATTCAGCATCCGGTCCGAAGCTGCTGCTCATCGGACACCTCGACACGGTGTTCGAGCCGAGCAGCCCGTTCCAGAAGTTCGAACGCCTCGACGATTCGACGGCCCGCGGGCCGGGCATCATCGACATGAAGGGCGGCGATGTCATCATCCTCTACGCGCTGCGCGCGCTGAAGGACGCCGGGTTGCTCGATCGCATGAACGTGACCGCTGTGTTCGACGGAGACGAAGAGGATTCGGGTACGCCGAAAGAGGCGGCACGGAAGGCGCTCGTCGACGCGGCCAGCGGCGCCCACGCCGCGCTGGGCTTCGAGGACGGAGCCGCCGATCCAAAGACGGCCGTCATCTCCCGGCGCAGCGCCGGCTCATGGACACTGCGCACGACGGGCGAGCCCGCGCATTCGTCCCAGATCTTCAAGCCGCAGGTTGGGGCGGGCGCGGTGTACGAGGCCTCGCGCATCCTCCACGAGTTCTACACGACGCTGTCGAAGGAGCAGTACCTCACCTTCAATCCGGGATTGGCGATCGGCGGAACGCAGGTGAAGGTCGACACGACCGGCACCGAGGGCTCGGGTGCGGGCAAGCGAAACGTCGTCGCCGAGCACATGGAAGTCACCGGCGACCTGCGCACGCTGTCGCCGGAGCAGCACGCCAAGGCCAAGAAGACGATGCAGCAGATCGTCGCCCGTCATCTTCCGAAAACGAACGCGATGATCGAATTCGACGACGGCTACCCGCCGATGGCGCCGACCGCCGGCAACCGCCGACTCCTCGCGGTCTACGATCAGGCGAGCCGGGAGCTCGGCCTGGGAAACGTCGTAGCCGTCGACCCGTCGCGCGCCGGCGCGGCTGACGTCTCGTTCGTCGCAGGGAAGGTCCCGATGCTCATCGACGGCATCGGCCTGTCAGGACACGACGATCACACCGAGAAGGAGACGGCCGACCTCCGCATGCTCGCGCCGCTCACCAAACGGGCCGCCTTGACCATGCTCCGCCTGACGCAGAGCCCGGTCCGCCCCTAATCCCAAATTGGGTCTGACCCCAAAGGCAACATCGGGGTCTGACCCCGATGGCGACAACGGGGTCTGACCCCAAATGAGCGAAATTGGTACGACCTGGACGCGCGCAAGACGGGCAAATCAGGGGTCTGACCCCATTTTGGAAAACGGGGTCTGACCCCAAATGAGCGAAAATGGTACGAACTGGCGGCGGGGCGGGCGGGGAGGCAGAATGAAACGAGTCGGGCACAACGCGGAAAGCGTTTGGCGCGTTTGTGTTATGACGAAAGCGCTCCATCTGCGACCCGCCCCTCGTTTCGAGGCTCCTCATGCCTGAGATGCATCGCGCACCCACTGTTCGTTTTGTCGCCCCACTCTCCCTTCTGATCGTCGCCGCTACGCCACTCCTGGCGCAGAACCGCGCGCCGAGCGAAAAGCCCGTGGTCAAACAGGCGTCCTCCAAGGCGACGCCCGCGAAGGCCGCCGCCGGTGGCTTCACCATCGATCAGTTCCTGTCGCCGCCCTCTCCGCTCGAGATGGGCGCGGCGCGCAAAGCCGATCGCATCGCCTACGTCGTGTACGAGAAGGGCATGCGGAACGTCTACACGGCCGCCGGTCCGGACTACAAGCCGGTGCGCATCACCAAATTCCTCGATGACGACGGTGTGGATGTCGGTTCGGTGCGTCTCTCCGACGACGGCTCGACAGCGATCTTCGTTCGCGGTCACGGACAGAATCGTGTCGGCTGGATCGCGAATCCGTCGCACGATCCGAGTGGGGCCGATCGCGCCGTGTGGGCGGCGAAGACCGACGGGACGGGCGCCTGGCGCTTGGCATCGATCGCGAATACGGAAGTCGCGCCGGGCGGTGGCCGCGGCGGCGGCAGCCCCGAGCTCTCGCCCGACGGCAAGCACGTCGTGTTCGCGCGCGACGGCCAGATCTATCACGCGCGTGTCGTGAAAGGCGCCACCGCCGCTATCGACACCGCGGGCGTCCCGTTCATCAAGGAGTGGGGTCGCCAGAGCAATCCGGTCTGGTCACCCGACGGCTCGAAGCTCGCCTTCGTCAGCACGCGCGACAATCACTCGTTCATCGGCGTGTTGGACATGAAGACGCGAAGGGTGGAGTTCCTTTCACCGAGCGTCGATTTCGACAACAGCCCGACGTGGTCGCCGGACAGCAAGCGGATTGCGTTCATTCGTCGTCCCGGCACGCCGTTCGGCGCGCAGCAGCAGGGCGGCGCCGGTGGCATCGGCAATCCCGCGGGGGCAGCGGCTGGTCGCGGCGCAGCGCCTGACCAAGCCGGTCGCGCCGGCGGGCGTGGCGCGCCAGGCGGTGGTGGGCGCGGCGGCCGTGGTGCATTCGGCAACGACACGACGCCGCAACGGATCGACGGCCTCTATCGCGCCGCCTTCCCGGGCGGCTACACGCTCGCCTTCATGGTCGCCGACGTCGCGACGGGAAAGGGCCACGAGTTCTGGCATAACAAGCCGGCTGACCGCGTCTTCACCAACATCGCGAACATTTCGTGGGCCGGCGAACACGTTGTCTTCACCTCGCCGCGGCCGAACGACGAGTGGGATCGCTTCTTCTCGGTCAACATCGACAACCCGCAAGCCGAGCCGACGCTCCTCACGACGACCGACGGCTTGATCAACGACGGTGTAGCCGATCGCACCTTCGCGACGAATGCCGTGTCGCGCGACGGCAAGACTTTCTACTACGCGACGAACGCGAACGACATCGAGAAGCGGCACATCTGGGCCGTTCCGGTCGCCGGCGGCACGCCGAAGCAGATCTCGACCGACGATGGCGTCGAAGTGTCGCCAACGCCGCTTCCGAACGGCAAGCAGATCGCCGTGCTCTACTTCGGCGCCAGCCAGCCGGCGTCGATCGGTATCGTTCCCGCCGACGGCGGCGCGACGAAGATCGTCTATCCGACGACGATGAAGGATTTCCCGAAGGACGCGCACGTCACGCCGCAGATCATCCTCACGAAAGCGGCGGATGGTTTAGAGATCCATAATCAGCTCTTCCTGCCGAAGGATCTCAAGCAGGGCGAGAAGCGGCCGGCGATCGTGTTCGTGCACGGCGGTCCGGCGCGCCAGATGCTGCCCGCGTACCACTACATGCAGTTCTATCATTGGGCGTATGCGTACAACCAGTGGCTGGCGTCGCAGGGCTACATCGTGATGTCGATCAACTATCGCAGCGGCATCGGCTACGGCAACTCGTTCCGCCGGGCCCCCAATACCGAAGGGCGCGGCAACTCGGAGTATCAGGACGTCGTCGCCGGCGCGAAGTATCTCCAAAGCCGTCCGGACGTCGATCCGACGAAAGTCGGGATCTGGGGGTTGTCGTACGGCGGACTGCTCACGGCTCAGGCGCTGAGCCGCAACTCGGACATTTTCGTGGCGGGCGTCGATCTCGCCGGCGTGCACCTCTACGGCAGCAACCTCGATTCGACGAACCTCGCTTACCAATCGTCAGCCGCGGCGCATGTCGATACGTGGAAGTCGCCGGTCTTCCTCGTTCAGGGTGACGACGACCGCAACGTGGACTTCGCGCAGATGGTCGGTCTCGTCGATCTCCTCCGCGCGCGCGGCGTGTACTACGACCTCACCGTGATACCCGACGACGTCCACGAGTCCCTCCTGCACAAGCGCTGGATCGACATCTTCAGCCGCAGCAGCGACTTCCTGCACCGGTTCGTTTGGGAACGACAGACGCCGCCGATGATGACGACGAACGGGACGAAATGACGCGCGAACGCCTGCTGCCGCCGGCGAGCACGTGGCCGCTCTACGCCGCGCTGCTCGTCGTGACGACAGTCGTCGCGCTGCAGCGGACGAAGCACGCGTTGCTTCCGTCGAGTCAGACACGAGTTCTACTGTTGGCCGAGGGCGCCGCGTTGTGCGGCGCCCTCGTGCTTCGTTCGGGCTGGGCCCGCGATAATCGCTGGCGCGAGGAACAGCGCCGACTCGGCACCATCGCCAACAACTTCTACGAGCCGCGCCGCGAGGCGCTGGTCAACGGGTTCATGGTCGGCGTCGGGGTCTTGCTGGCGTGTTGGTGGGGCGCGGCGACGTGGAGTGTCGTATTGTTCGGTATGCGCCGCGGCGTGGCCACCAAAGGTCTGCTCGACTTCGAGGTGGCAACGGTGGTCGGCGCCTTGACTGGCGCAATTGTCGGCGCCGTGATCGGCTTGGTCGTCGGTCACGTCTGGGAGATGCGCCATCGTCGTAAACGAGTCCTTCGGCAGTCTGCCCATGCCTGATCTCGTCATCCGGATCAAGAAAAAGACCGACGGCTCGGCGGCGTTGAGCTGCACGCGCGCCGACGGTTCGGTCACCTGGCAGCGTCAGGACGGAAAGCTCGGGTTGTTCTTCCCGCTGCACGACCTCAC
>DATMHK010000305.1:0-13622 GCA_035554995.1 Gemmatimonadaceae bacterium | reverse complement strand
CCGAGTGGCAGCCGACGGACACGTCCGGCATCGTGCGGCAAGCCAAGGTGCAAGGCAGCGCCGAGGGTTTCTTCCGGCTATGCGGCGTGCCGACGAACACCACGGTAAAGCTTCGCGCTGTCGCCGACGGTGCCGAGACAGCCGACGAGACGACCGTGAAGCTGCAGGGCGGTACGCGGCTCGCGCGCACCGAGCTCACACTCGAGCGCCTCGAGGCGTTAGCCGCGCGCGGCTCGGTGTTCATTGGCGTGGTTGTCGCCGACTCGACGCACGCGCCGATTCCGCTGGCCGAGGTAGCGCTGCCCGACCTCAACAAAAGTGAGACGACGAATTCGCGCGGCGAATTCCGGATTACCGGGATTCCGGCTGGAGAGCACCGCGTGTCCGTGCGCCGGATCGGCTACGGCGCCGCGGACACGCGACTCGCGTTCACCGGGACAGGAACGGTCGAGCGCCGCGTGGTGCTCGGCCGAGCAATCACGCTCGAGGCGGTTCAGGTCACGGCGACGGCGTACGACAAGCTGCGTCGCAGCTTCGACGACAACATGCGCGTCGGGTTGGGGCACTTCATGACGCGCGATCAGATCGCGAAATACGATGGAATGGAGCTCGCGACCGTCCTATCGACTCTGCCGACGACGGGCGTCGCGAACGGAAATGGGCACAGCTGGGTCACGAGCCGCCGTCGCCCTCTTCCTCCCTGTCCAGGCAACCCGCCCTCGGATGGGTGTTTGCAGCAGCACGGATTCTACATCCCGAGCTATTTCGAACGCATGCAAGGCATGCCGAAGGAGTGTTGGGCTCATGTTTGGGTCGACGGCGTTCTCCAGAACGGGACGAGGGAGCCAGCCGAGCCGTTCGATCTCAAGGAGATCCCGCCCTATCGCATCGACAAGATGGAGTTCTACGCGGGCGCATCGGAAACGCCGCTGCAGTACAGCCGAATGGGCTCGCAGTGTGGCGTCCTCGTGATCTGGACGCGGCAGTACGAGCCGAAGCCGGAGAAGCCGCCACGCTAAACGCCTTGACGACGACGCGCCTTTGTCGATCGGCCGGAATCATAGGGGTCGCATTCACGCCGATGCTGACCGGCGCGCAGGTCGCACGTGGAGTAGTCACCGACTCCACGAACCGACCAATCAGCGGCGTCGTGGTCATGCTCGTCGATTCGAACGCGCTGACACGCGCGAGAGCCCTGAGCAACGAGCGTGGTGAATTTCGCGTTGCAGCACCTACTGCCGGCAAGTATTCGCTGCGCGCAATGCGCATCGGATTTCGCCCCACGACGACCGCGGGTCTGGAGCTTCGCCCGGGGGGCGACGTCGCTCAACGCGTCGTTCTCATGGGGTTGCCGATCACGCTCGACACCGTCCGCATCGCCGATCGAAACGCGTGCCGGGCGTTCACCGATTCGGGCGCGGCCACCTACGCCGTCTGGGAGCAGGTGCGCGCGGCGCTCACCGCGACGGAAGTAACCACGGAGCTCAGGAGCGTTTCCGCGACGACCGTCGTCTACGAACGGGTTCTCGATCCCCGCTCCAATAACCGCGTCTTGCAACAGAAGGCAACGCTGGCCACCGGCAATGTCAATCGTCCTTGGCTATCACTGCCGCCGGACAGCCTGCGGCGGATCGGCTACGTCGTAACGGAGCGCGACAACGCCGTCGTTTACTATGCACCCGGCATCGATGCGCTGTTGTCTCCCTCGTTCGCCAACGATCACTGCTTCCGCATCGCGCGAGACTCGAAACGCCCGGAGCTGATCGGCCTGGCGTTCGAACCTGTCGCTGATCGCCGCCGCACGGCGGAGATCGCCGGAACGCTCTGGGTCGATCGCGCATCGTCCCAGCTCCGGCGGTTGGAATTCAAGTTCGTGAATGTGCCATTCGAGCAGGGCGAAATGGCCGGCGGTGACTTGCAGTTCGTTCGGATGCGGGACGGCAGCTGGGCCATCTCCGAATGGGGCATCCGGATGCCGGCGTTTACGACCGCCGTCGTCCCAGGCCACGGAGCCGAGCGGCGGCTCGCCGAGATTCAAGTGGCCGGGGGGCAGTTGGCACTGGCACGGCGCGGCAGCGACACGCTCTGGGCGCAGCCGCCGATGGCATTGACTGGAATGGTTCGCGATTCGGTGTCCGGCGCCGCGATCGCCGGCGCTCGAATTACACTTCTCGGAACCGACGTCAGCGGACGGACGGACGATCGCGGACGTTTCTCGTTGTCCGGCATGCTGCCGGGGGCGTACGAAGCAGAGATTCGGACGCCTTCGCTCGATTCGCTCGCGGCGACACACCGGGCGTCGTTCGAGTTCGTCGACCCGAACAGCCACCCCGATTGGCGCATCCCGAATGCGCAGCAGCTCATGACGACGGTGTGCGGCTCGGGTGGGCTGCGCGACGCGTCGCGCGGGATCGTTGTCGGCCGGGCGCATGTGCGAGGTGATTCGGCCGCGATTCGAAATCTCTCAATTGTGGCGGAGTGGCAGCCGGCAGGAACGGCCGATAGCGCCGCAGGGGTGCGACAGGCCAAGGTGCAAGGCGGCGCCGACGGCTTGTTCCGGCTTTGCGGCGTTCCGGCGAACACCCCGTTAAGACTTCGCGCCGTCGCGGACGGCGCCGAGACCCTCGACGAGACGACCGTGAAGCTGCAAGGTGGGACTCGGCTGGCGCGCGCCGAGCTTACGCTCGATCGACTCGAGGCACTGGCGGCGCGCGGCGCGGTGTTTATTGGCGTGGTGGTCGCGGATTCGACGCACGCGCCGATTCCCCTCGCCGAGGTGGCACTGCCGGACTTGAACAAGAGCGAGACGACAAATTCACTCGGCGAATTTCGCATCAGCGGGATTCCGGCGGGCGAACATCGCGTATCGGTGCGGCGAATCGGCTACGGCGCCGCGGACACGCGTCTCGCGTTCAACGGGATGGAGACGATAGAGCGGCGAGTAGTACTCGGCCGGGCGATCACGCTCGAACCGGTCAAGGTTACGGCAACGGCGTACGACAAGATGCGTCTGAGTTTCGACGAGAATATGCGCGTCGGCTTGGGACACTTCATGACGCGCGACCAGATCGCGAAATACGACGGGATGGAACTCGCGACCGTACTTTCAACCCTTCCGACGACGGGTGTGGCAAGCGCCAGGGGGCGTAGCTGGGTCACCAGCAGGCGCCGCCCCGCACCGCTTTGTCCGCCGTTGAGCAACCCGCGAGGAGCCGAGTGTCTCCGCAATCATGGGTTCTATGTCCCGGACACGGCGGAGATGCAGCTGGGAATGCCGATCGATTGCTGGGCACTCGTATTTGTGGACGGTGTGCTGCAGAATGGCCCGAAGCAACCGACCGAGCCGTTCGATCTCAAGCGGATCCCGCCGGAGCGCGTAGACAAGATCGAGTTTTATGCAGGACCTTCGGAAACGCCGGCGCAGTATAGCCGGATGGGGTCGCCTTGCGGAGTACTTGTGATCTGGACGCGGCAATACGAACCGAAGCCGGACAAGCCGCCGTTGTAGTCGTCCTGAAGCAGCAAGGAGCCGCGATGCTTCGACGAGTTTGTTTGGCAGTCATCGCGTTTGCGTTCGCGCCGAACTTTGCCGTCGCCCAGGTCGTGAGTGGCGAGGTGACGGATTCCACGAACCGGCCGATCAGCGGCGTCGTCGTCATGCTCCTCGACGCACGGTCGCAACCGCGAGCGAGAGCACTGACCGACGAACGCGGCGAATTTCGCATCGCCGCTCCGGCGTCCGGCTCGTATTCGCTACGCACTCTGCGGATCGGTTTTCGTCCGGCCACGACCGCGCCGATCGAGCTTCGTGCCGGCGACGAGGTGATGCGGCACGTCGTCGTCGCCGGGCTGCCAATCACCCTCGACACGGTCCGTGTTGCCGACCGAAGCGCCTGCAAGGCGTTCGCCGATGCGGGCGCCGCGACGTTCGCTGTCTGGGAGCAGGTCCGCGGCGCGCTCACCGCGACCGAGCTGACGACGGAGCTCCAGAACATTGCCGCAACCACCGTCGTGTACGAACGCGTACTCGACCCGCGCGGCAACAATCGCGTGCT
The DNA here is from genome assembly GCA_035554995.1 of Gemmatimonadaceae bacterium. Lineage (GTDB taxonomy): Bacteria > Gemmatimonadota > Gemmatimonadetes > Gemmatimonadales > Gemmatimonadaceae > JAQBQB01. The sequence continues at coordinate 9,567 of DATMHK010000305.1, read as the reverse complement.
ACAGCAGAAGGCAACGTTGGCGACCGGCTACGTCAATCGACCCTGGCTATCACTGCCGCCGGACAGCTTGCGGCGCATCGGATACGTGGTGACCGGGCGAGACAACTCCGTCATGTACTACGCTCCGGGCATCGACGCACTTCTCTCCTCGTCATTCGCCAATGATCACTGTTTTCGAATCGCGGAGGATCCAAAACGCACGGATCTGATCGGGCTCGCTTTCGAGCCGACGCCGGAGCGAAAACACACGGCCGAAATCAGCGGCACGATCTGGGTCGATCGGGCGTCGTCGCTGCTCCGGCAGTTGGAATTCAAGTTCGTGAACGTTCCGCTCGAGCAAGAAACGGCCGGCGGCGACTTGCACTTCGCGCGTATGCGCGACGGCACGTGGGCGATCACTGACTGGGACATCCGCATGCCGGCATTCACGTCGGTCGTCGTTCCCGGCCACGGCGCGGAACGGCAGCTGGCGGAAATCCAGGTAGCGGGAGGCCAACTCGCGCTCGCACGACGGGGCACCGACACGCTCTGGGCCGAGCCCACCGTCGCGTTGAGCGGCACGATCCGCGACTCGGCTTCCGGTGCCGGGATAGCCGGCGCTCACCTCACGCTCATCGGAACACAACTCGGCGCGCAAACCGACGATCGCGGGCGCTTTTCGCTGCCCGGCATGTTGCCCGGGTTGTACGACGTGGAGATCCGAACGCCCTCCCTCGATTCACTCGGCGCGACACATCGCGCGTCGTTCAAGTTCCTGGATCCGAACAGCCACCCCGATTGGCGAGTTCCGAACGCGCAGCAGCTCGTGGCGACGGTATGCGGCTCGTCGTTGCGCGACGGAACGCGCGGCATCCTGATCGGCCGGGCGCGCGCATCAGGCGACTTGGCGCTTCACAACCTCTCAGTTATCGCGGAATGGCCCGACAGCCAGGACGTCGTACGGCAGGCACGCATTCAGGGCGGCGCTGACGGTTCATTCCGAATGTGCGGCGTCCCGACCAATACGGCGCTCAGGCTCCGTGCCACCGCCGAAGACGCCGAGACGCCCAGGGAGACGACGGTGCGGCTCCAAGGCGGCACACGAATGGCTCGCACCGAGTTGACGCTCGTCCCGCTCGCCACGCTCGCGGCGCGCGGCGCGGTGTTCACCGGGGTCGTCGTGGCGGATTCGACGCACACGCCGATTCCGCTCGCCGAGGTCGCATTCCCGGAACTGAACAAGAGCGAGACCACGAACCCGCACGGCGAGTTTCGGATCAGTGGCATTCCGGCGGGCGAGTACCGGATCTCGGTGCGCCGAATCGGCTACGGCGCGGCTGACGCAAAACTTGCCTTCAAGGGAAACGAGACGGTCGAGCGGCGGGTCGTACTCGGGCGAGCGGTCACGCTTGAGCCGGTAAAGGTCGTCGCGACGGCGCGCGACATGATGCGCGCAAGCTTCGACGAGAACAAAGCGGTCGGGTTGGGGCACTTCATGACGCGTGATCAGATCGAGAAATACGACGGAATGGAGCTCGCCACCCTCCTGTCGACCATCTCGTCCACCGCCATCGCATACGGAAAGGCGCACAACTGGATCTCGAGTCGCCGACGACCTCCGCCGCCCCTGTGCCTGCTCGATTATCTCGCCTGCATGCGGGCGCACGGCTTTCACATCCCCGACGAATTCGAGGGGCAGCAGGGGTTGCCGATCGAGTGCTGGGCTCTCGTATGGGTCGACGGCGTGTTGCAAAACGGAATGCACGATCCGACGGAGCCGTTCGATCTCAAGGAGGTCGCGCCGTTCGGGGTCGACAAGCTGGAATTCTACGCCAACGACCTGGAGGCTCCGCTGAAATACCAGCGGAGGGGCTCGCAGTGCGGCGTGCTCGTGATCTGGAGAAGACAGTACGAACCGAAGCCGGACAAGCCTTAAGCCACTCGGCGGAGACACGAGGGGGGCTCGGTTAACCACCCTATCGATCCCTGCCGCCCACTTGAAACGCCGTCTCCGCGCCGATCCGCGTAAATCCGTGCTGCTATCCGCGTCAAAATGCTGTTGCCGAGTGTTAAAGCTCTCGGCCAGACGAGCCACTACCAGATCCAGGGCTGAGAGGTTTATTCGCGGATGAACTGCACTGAGAATCGCGGAACGGCACGGAGACGGCGCGACAGGGAATGGAGGAACCGCTTCACCACGCCGCTACTTCGGTCGATCGTTAGGCCCGTGTCTCGTGTCACGCTCAGCGATTCCTAAATCCGTACTTCGTCCAGACGAGAATCATCCCGCATTGCGGCTGAATGCCGGCGGGGACGAAGCGCGAGGGGATGTGGGCGGCGTGCGTGTATACTTCCACGCCGCCGATCTCGTTCGGCATCAGATCGAGCAGATGGTTGAACGTCCCGCGCGCGCCGTCGATGAGGACGTCCGGCTGGCAGTCGCCGCCCTTCCCGTTCGGCACCGTGATCATCAGCGTCGTCGGCCGCTGCTGCACGTTGAGACTCGGGAATGACCGCAACGCGTTCACGAACTGCGGATAGCGGGCGATCGTCGTCGAGTCCTGCATGTAGCCGAAGCCGCTCTTGCGGCGAACCTCGAATTCCGACGCGAACACGCGCGCGCCGCGAGTGCCAGTGGTCGTCACCGTGTTGAGCGTGTAGACCGGACGAAGCTGCACCGCCAACGTCGTCGTCTCGCGCGGCATGATGTCGGCGACGATCGTCATCGGTTCAGCGCCGATCGCGAGCACCTTCACCTCGCGGGTGCCGGCGGGAACGCGCGTGAGCTCGAAGGCACCCGTTGAATCCGTTCGGCCCTCGCTCGAGCTGTCCACGCGAATGACCGCGTCGGTGACGGTCGTCCCCAAGTGATCGATCACCGTGCCGCGAAGCCGGCCGCGCGCGTTGGTGTCGTTGGTCGCGATCAGCAGGTCACGACGTTGCACTCGAGTTGCACCGACCGGCAGATCGAGAACACCGCTCTCCGCAGACTCGGCCCGTGTGTGGAGCTCGGTCGCTATGTCGACAGGAACGCCGCAGATAGCGTAGCCGCCCGCGCTATTCGACTTCGTGTCGATGCGCCATCTCCGCTCGCGAACCTTCTGCTGTTGAAGCACGAAGTCGGACCACGACACTTCGACCGACGCGTTGGCGATGGGCCGGCTCGACTCGGCGTCGCGAATCGTCCCGTAAACGATGCCACTATCGCGCGGGGGCCGGCGGTCGCCGCACGCCACCCGCCACATGCTCGCGAACGAAGGCACGCTGAGATTGATGTCGCCCTCCCCGCCGTCCTCGGTGACGACCGCTTTCGTCGACAGACCCGGGAGCCCGATGGAGTCGAGGAGGGCGTGTCGCGCCGTGATGACGAACGTACCCGGCGGGACGCTGTCGAACTCGAAACGACCGCTCGGATCGGTGTTCATCGCGAAGCGCCCGCCCGCTATGGAGACCGAGGCGTTCCCCAGCGGCTTGCCGCGCAGGCTGTCGAAAACGACGCCGCGGACACGAGCCAGCCCGCGCTGCGCAACGAGCGGGTGAAGCCCGATGAGCGAACAGACGACTGAGAGCGTGAGGTGGCGCTTCAGCATCGTTGGTCTGGTCGTGGGTGGGGGCGGGCACGCGTCCTAGGCCGGGCGCACGCCCACTATTGTATGCACTCCGTGACGCTGGCGCGCAAGCTTGATGCGTCCCGTCGGAAGTTCGACCGTGCTTAACAGTTTGACTCCGTCTTGCGCTCGGCGCGCTCAACGTTTTCTTAGGACCGAACGCTAAATAGGCTGAGGGTTTTCGCCCGGCCAATCCACCCCGGAGTCGCCATCATGCGTCCCACCAAAATTGCCCTACTGTCTCTAGTTCTTGTCCCAGCAGTTGCCCTGGCTCAGCGGGGAGGGGGCGGCAGCAGCCGCGTTCGCGGCGATCCGAAAGCCGATTGGAATTCGGTGGAAAACGCCAACAAGGGCGTAAAGCTCTCGAAGGGTGATCTCGAGAATACAAGCCCGGTCAGGCTGCTGCTCGACAAGAAGAAGGATCTGAAGCTTTCCGATGATCAAGTGAACAAGTTGAAGGAGCTCGAGGCCAAGCTGAAGGACGCGAACGAGCCGTCGTTCAAGGCGCTCGATTCACTGAAGCGCTTGGCGCAGCCGCCGCTTCACTCAGGCGACCCGAAAGACGACGAGCGCGATCGCATGATGGCCGCGCGCCGGGCGCTCGGGGCGGTCGTCGGGACGATCCGCGGCAACTACGAGTCATCGGCCACAGACGCGATGGCGATCCTCGACGAAACGCAGCGGAAGACGGCCGCCGACCTCCTGACGAAGCAGAAGGAGGAGGCTGACGATATGGTTCGCGAGAAGCTCGGCGGCGGGCGCGGCTAAGCGCCGCCTTCGGGATTCTTCGGGGTTTCGTAGAGCTTTATAACCAACGCCCCACCGGTTGCGACAAAACCAAATTGGTTTTGCGCGGCGGTGGGGTCGAGGTATCGTACCTCGGCCACGTTTGCCGCGCCGATGGACTTCAGGGCGTCGATACCCGTCTGCCGGATGCGGCCGACGTAGACGGCGAGCGGCAGGGCCGCTGCTGAGCGGCTCGAGTGCGCGCTCGGGTGGGTGACGAGAAAATTCGGGCGCAGGCTCTGAATCGCCTGCAGCAGATCGCCGGTGTTCGAGGTCGAGGCGAGGATCTCGTCCCGCGTGAGGATATCACGGAGCGGCTGCGGCTGACGGTCGTGCTGCGCGCCCGACGCGCCGGCGCAGGCCGCGAGTACGACCAGCATGAGCTGAACAAAGCCTCTCGTCACAAAGCGCATATGATGTGATGGAATAGCCTGTGGGCCGCTCAACAATCGCATGTGATGTGATTGAAATAGGCTATTGGCCGCCCGACGAGTAAGCAGCGGCCAACGGGAAAGCTATTTGAAGCGGAGCAGTGTGCCTAGCAGCCGAACGAGACCGTGCGGGGGCGAGCTACCGACGCCGTGAGTTTACAGCTTTGCGCTGCCGGCGACCAGTCGAGGGACGCCCGGCGGGACCAGGACTAGTAGGTGTTGGCGACATCGCTCACATCGTCGATGAGCGGTCAATGCTTAATTGAGCGGCGCGAAGCCGCTATGGAACGACGCTCTTTGGCAGCCGGCAATGCTCACGGCCAGCAAGCTCGTGAATCCGCCGACTCTGGCCATGCGATTGGCTGCACACCCGACAACGGGCACGATGATTCCTTTCGCTTGGTCAGTACGGCAGCAGTACGGGCCTCAACCGACTAGCCGAATCAGCCGCCACTGCGAGGCGGTACCAAGTCCGGTCGCCAAACCGGGGAACCAACACGGAGTTGTGATTACCCAAATCCGCGAGGTAAATCACGTCACCGTCGATTTGCCCGGTCGGGCTGATTGGCTCGAGTGGTAACGCAGGACCGAACGGAGTCGACGACAGGCGCGTGTCCGCCTCCAGCTCCGCGCGGCATTCCGGCGTCACCGAGCCGGGCCTCACGTGAGTCGTTCGGTCGGCAGTTCGCAGCTCAGCGTCGTTCTCTTGCATGGCCGCTGCCGACCGGACCGTCGCCTCGCGTGATTGCGAGGCGACGTCCGTGTCGAGCTCCGCGAGATCGATCGCCCTGAGCAGTGAGCACGCGTCACGGCTAGCAAGCAGTTGCGCCGCTTCACTTCGCATGATGCCCAAGCCCCAAAGACGCCGCGCCAGCCGCGCTCCGAACGGTTCGTGGAGAAACACCAGGGCATGATGGATTCCCGCGCGATGAACCGCACCTTCGATGTCGAGTTTCAAGGACCCCCTGACATCACGTGCGGACCGCGCGAGACCCCAGACGCCGTAGACCGACGTCGGCGCTAACCACCCAACGAGACACGAAGCGAGGACCAATCCCACGCCCGCCTGCGCAAGCCGCGCCGGCCATCGACTTGCGGCCGCAAAACAACCCCGGACCATCAGAAGCACCATCGCGGGAAGAGCGGTAAAGAGAAAACGCGGCCCCAGAAACTCGCCATCGCCCCAGTACAGTGCATACGCACCTAGTTGCGCCGCGAACAGTCCGAGCAGAAGCGAATCCCATCGCGAGACAGAGCGCAATGTGAGTAGACCAACCACCAGGACTATGAGCGCGGGAATCGGCCAGGCCATGAGGTACATATTGAGCTCGCTCACGTAGGTGATCGCGAGCTCCAGCGCATGTCGGAGAGTATGCGGATTGCCATAGGGGTCTGTGTGGAAGCCGAAGCGATGGCCCGCACCCCAGGATACGTCGTATCCGAACGTCAGAGGACTGCCCGTGGTCCGCCAGTTGGCGATGAGGAGTGGACTCACTCCGACGACGCCGGCGATGATTTGAGCTAGCAACTCCGGCGCTCGGACCCACGACCGGCTCAATACCCATAGCTGGAAGACGCCAATTACCAGCGCGACGGCGACCGCATCCAGCGGACGAATTGTCGCCATCAAACCGAGCGAGAGCCCGAGGACAACGGACGCAATGATTCGCGACCGCGTGCTCGTGTCCTGCTCCCATTTGGCGAGCGCCGCGAGGGACGATGTGGTCAGGAAGAGTACGGGAACGTGGTTCATCCGCGTGCCCGCCATGAACAGCATCATCGGTGTGATGGCGAAGAGCAATGTCGCCACGCGTCCCTGAATCTCGCCAAAGGCTCTACGGGCGAATCGGTAGAGCAAACCCGTACTTAGGCCGGCGAAAACTGGATTGACGAGCCACGGCACACCGAGCAGCACACCCGGGAGTAGGGATAGAGGCCCGCCAATTGGAAACTGCGAATACCAGCGACCGCGGTCGACGACCGTTTCGAGGGCAAAAAACTCGCGATTCGGATCGACGGGCAGTGACAGCCGTCCTGTCGACAGAATTCGAGCGTGCCAGACCTCGGCGATCTCGTCCGTGGTACTCGCCATTCTGTGAAACGCGTACGAGGACAGAAAAAGCGCGAGACCGCATGTGGCGAGCCCCACGAACCAAGAGAACGCTAGTGGCGACGGCTTCGTTATAGCGGCGACTCCGTTGCGAACGATCCCACCGATGCGACGCGGGTCCAATAAAGCAACGCCAATAGCCGCGGCGGCGACGACCGGAGCTCCCAGGAGCCAATAGCGGACAACCTGTTCCGGATAGGGATTGCCCCAAAGCAGGAAGGGTGTGAGACATGCCGCGAGGATTCCCAGGGCGGCCACCACGGAGACCGTAGAGCCCGACGCCGAAGCTTGAAGGGGAGCCGGAGGCGTGCCCGCGACGCGCCGAGTTTCCTTCCTTCTCGTCGTCCGCGCTTTCGGCATTAGCGGTGCGTTCCGGAAGCGCGGCGCCGCGGCACTGCGCGTTGCCCGGACACCGACGAGGCCCGGTGCATTTCGTGGTACTCGGCGTCCTGGTTAACGTCCCACACGTCGTAGATCGTCTCGCCCGCGAGCATGTTCTTGACCGTCAGGATAGCCGTCATCATCGCGTGGTCTTGATTGTCGTACCGATGCATTCCGTTGCGTCCGACGAGATGAATGCCCGGCCAACCTGTCTCGAGCGCTTGCCGAAGCGTTTCGACGCGTTCGCAATAGCCAGCATCGTACACGGGATACGCCTTGGGCTGCCGCACGACGCACACATCCAGAACGTCATCCGGTCGCGCGAGCTCAAGGTACACGAGTTCTCGCGTCGCCAGCGCCGCGAGCTCTTGATTCGTCGACGTCCACAAGCCATCGCCCTCGAAGCAAAAGTATTCGAGCCCGTAGCAGGCGGTCGAAGGATCGGGAACCATATCGGGCGACCAGGCTTTGAAGTTTTGAATTCGCCCCACTTTCACGGCCGGATCATGAACGTAGATCCAGTTGTCCGGTAGCGTCGATCTATCTCGGAGAATCACGGCAACGGTCAGGAAATCGCGATATCGAAGTCCGCGCGCTGCTTCTAGCGCGACCTGTGGCAAGGGCGGACGAATGATCTCCGCTAGCTCGCGGATCGGCGCCGAGCTGATCACGTTGTCGCATGTGAAGGCGACTTCGGCGCCCTCGCCGGAAAGTGCACGAACAGTCCAACGGCCAGTCGCCCGGCTGTACTCACATCCCGTCACGCGATGTCCCAGCCGCACTCGGCCGCCAAACGTGCGAATCATCTCAGCGCATCGCTCCCACATCATTCCGGGTCCGAGGCGAGGATAGCGGAATGAACGCACGAGGCTCTTGATCTGTGCTTTTTGAAAGCGAGCCGGGATCGCCGACACGACGGCGTTTTTCAGTGCACTGCCAAGCGACAGCCCTGCTATCCGCTGAGCGGCCCAATCAGCCGAGATTTCGCGACAGCTCATTCCCCAGACCTTTTCCGTATAGGTCTTGAAGAAGGTCCGGTAGAGCCGCTTGCCAAATTGGTTGGTGACCCAGTCCTCGAACGACTGCGGGTTGCGGATTGGAGCGAGCCGGGCGCGCAAAAACGATAGCACCGAGAGCACCGACTCGCGTATTCCGAGTTTCAGGAGAGCTTCAACGGGGTGGATCGGATAGGAAAAGAATTTCCCTTTGTAGTAGATACGTGAGAGGCGGGGCCGCTCGAGCATTTCGGGGCCGAGGATTTCGGTCCAGAGTGCCTCGATCTCGGCGGACTTCGAGAAAAATCGGTGGCCGCCAATATCAAATCGATAGCCGCGATGTTGTACTGTGCGAGACAAACCGCCCACGTAGCGCGGATCGGCTTCGAGCACAGTGACGCTGCGACCCTCCCTGGCGAGGAGGTAGGCGGCAGTCAGCCCAGCCGGCCCTGCGCCAATGACAACGGTCTCGGTTTCTCCACCCGCAGCGCCCTTATCAGCCATGCAACCAAAGAAAACGCCGGGACGCGACGGCGCCTAACATGTGCTCGCGCGCGCGTTCGCCGACTCTGACGGAGTTCCGGTGAGAGCTCTAGCTACCGGTTCCGCGGAATGCGAGCGTGGGTCGCCGAACGAACGTCCGGCGACCCACGTCTTGGAGAATCCAGCTTTGCGTTCAACCAGACGCTAGCAGCCGAACGAGACGGTGCAGGTTCGGGGTGGACGCTTGTCCCACATGAACGAGCCGCCCGGCGTCGTGAAGTTCGCCGCCTTGCTGCCGGCGACAGAACGTGGGAACACGATCAACGTCACGGCGGAACCAGGCACGAGGGTGCCAGGCGTAGCCTCGCAATCAATGCCCACCGTGCAACCCGCGGTGACCGTACCGATCGGCTGGCCGGGCAGCGCGACGCGATCATTGAACAGAACCGTGCCGCCGCCCGCCGGCTGGACGTTGAACTTGTACTGGGCCGGCGCAGCCGTCACGTAGCTGGAGACGCTGTACGCCGCTACGTTCGCCCAGGTCGCCCCGGCCGGAAGAGTCGAGGCGTAGTGGCGGACATCGATCGGCGAACCGGACGCGTTGATGACGCGGAGCGCCACGCTCTGACCGGGGTCGGCGACGGTCTCGTCGATCACGGTCAAACGCATCTTGTCAGAACCGCTCGAGCGGGCGTTGCCCCAAAGGAGGAACGTGTAGTTGTGTCCGGCCGCAAGGTCCACCGTCGAATCCTTGAGAGCCGTCGAGGCGACCGCCTGGAGCGTGTCGTCGAGGA
>DATMHK010000304.1:0-2755 GCA_035554995.1 Gemmatimonadaceae bacterium | reverse complement strand
TTGTCGGTCGTCGCGATCTTGGTGACGCGGCCCTGGTACGAGCTCGCCTTGACCTCGACCCCCTCGACCGGATGTGACTCGAAGTCCGTCACGCGACCACGGATGATGTCGGTCGATACCTGCGCGCACGCGGCGCGCGCCGCCGCGGCGAATGCCGCGGCGATGATCCACGCTTGGCGCATCACTATCGCTCTGGCTTGCTCTCGAGCTTCACACGCTCGAGATAGAATCCGTCGGTCCGATTGCCGCTCTGCAGGTAAACAACGCCCTTGCCAAAGCCGGCGACCGAACGTCCGTCGGGTATGCGAACGCGCTCGAACAGTCCCTTCTTTGGATTGACGACATCGTACACGAGCTCACCGTGCTTCGACTGCGCGGTGGTCGTCGTCAAGATCCACAGGTTGCCGTCGAGATCCGGAATGGCCGAGTTTTCACGAATGGGCGGGTAGTAATCAGGAATGTCGGAGAGCGGCACGGAGACCATGTGTTGGATGCTTCCGGCCTGCGATGATCCAGCCTCGGAGACGCCACCATTCGAGCGTCCGCGCCCGGGCTGCGTTTCGTTACCGCCGCCGTCGCCCCGGCTCGGTAGCGGCGTGTTCACTCGCTTGTTGCGAAGTGTCATCAGCGAATCCCAGACGACTTTCGCCGAGTCGGCGAGCTTTTGCTTGTCCTCGTCCGTGAGACGCTTCCAGTCGAACGGAAGCTTGGCGGTCGACGATTTGCCGCCGTCTTGCGAAATCCAATCGATGTGATAGTCGCGACCGCGCACGAACGCGATGGTTCCATCAGAGAGCACCGCCCACGAATCGACCGTCGGCACCGGTTGGATGATCGTCGTGACGACGCGCTTGCCGTCTTCCGGCGGATCCTGACGGTTGCGGCCGCCGTCATGGTGAACGGCACCGACAATGTCGACCGTTCGGGACTCGAGATCAGCGCGCACAATCAGCGTCGAATCGGCAACGAAGCCGCCGGCGCGAACGGCGGTCGCGCCTCTCCCGAACAGTCGACCCTTCTGATCCATCGCTTGCGGCGCCGGGAAGGGCTGTGGGAACGGCACCCAACCGTCCTCCCATTGCGGCATAGCGAGCGCGTGAACGAAGTGTCCGTCTCGATCGAGCACGAACGCCTCGCCAAACACCGTCGCCGTGATCAGGGTCGAATCGCCGAGGTACGAAACGATCCTCGAGGGCCGCGGACCATAGCTGTTGGACGTCCCCGGCGCGGAGTCCAGCGCGACTACAGCCGTCGTCAGAGACGGGTCGAAGATCTTGAGCTGGCGGCGGCCGGCATCGTTTACCAACAGTCGTGCACCGGGAAGCTCACGAAGGCCGAGGACGGCGCCGAGCGACGTCGTGGTGCGTGCCATCGGGGCCGACACACCAAAGATGGGAACGCCGCTCTGCGGCTTCTCCGGTGTTTGACCGGTTGCCGTGACGGCGCCGCAGGCGAGCGCGGACAGTGCATTTCGCACCGGCGCGGCCTTGAGAAGCGACAGACAGGAGCTTCGTGGCGGCACACTCACGCTCTTCGCATCGACTTCCACGCGCGCGACATTCGCTTCCATGCTGTCTACCTCCCTTCGTGCAGCGTCGAGCGCTGCTTTCGTGGTCTGTCCGGCGGCAAAGGCGCGTCGGATCGAGTCATAGTTCGCTCGCGCGATGGAGAGGCGTGAGTCGGCGAACTGTCTGGTCGTTGCGATCGAGGTCGCGATCGCCTCCCGCTGGCTCACGGCCAGCGCCTCGGCCGATGCGGAACCAGTATTCGCGCCAAGCACGAGTCCGAGCGTCAGGCTGATGACAGCCCCTGCCGCGATGCCGATGATCACGCCGAGTCGGCCCACCGCCCCACCCCGAGACGGCGGGCCGAACTGCCGCTCGGCGCGATATGCCCTACGGAGCTCGCGCTTGAGCGAGTCGCGAAACTCCGGCGTTGGTTTGTGAATGTCGTTCGGTTCGTTCATGCGAGTCCCCTGATCTCCTTCAATGCCGACTCGAGCTCGCGGCGCAGACGTTCGCGCGCCCGGCGAAGCCGCCCTTCGACGGCGCGTTCGGAAATCCCATGTATTTCGGCGAGCTGCGACATCTTGAGCCGGTCGTAATGGAACGTCTCCAACAGCTGGGCCTCGGACGGCGGAATCCGCGACAGCGCCTTGCTGACCAGCGACGCCACTTCCGCCGAGTCGCTCACCGCATTCGCGTCCACGACGGCGAGGACCTCCTCCGCCGATACCGTGTCGAGCGCCACCGGCTCATGCCGGCGGAAGTAGCTGACGAGGAGGTTCCTCGCGACAGTCGTCAGCCAACCCAGCGGCTTGTCCGGCGCTCCGTGCGTCCGCCAATGGCGCAACGCGCGAAACCAGGCTTCCTGCGTGATATCCTCAGCCAATTCCCGCCGCCCGCCGCAACGCCGGGACACATAGCCGTACAACTCGGCGATGGTGCCGTCGTAGATCCGTTCCAGCTCGGCTTCGGTTATCCGATCGGGCATCGCGGAGAAGGCTGTGTACTTAGACGACGCATAAGCCGATGAAAACCCACGCCAGACGTGTTGTCGCCCGCGACAGCACGGATCGCGACCACGCTCGCATCCTCAGACCGTGGACGGTTGGTACAATTGGATACGGGACACTGAACAGGAATGAACAGGAAGAGCTACAGGAAACCGCTTCTTGAAGGTTGTCGATGAGATAGTCTCATTCGCCCAGCACATTCAAAAAGCAGTTCTCCCGTTCGGTTCTCCGTCCAATCCT
>DATMHK010000303.1:0-15081 GCA_035554995.1 Gemmatimonadaceae bacterium | reverse complement strand
CACTCGTTGTCGAAACCATTCGACAACTTCTCGGCGGAGCCCAGAAGCCCCCACCCCACAAGCGCACCAATCAATGACCTACGACGCCCAGTCCGTCCGCGGTTACTTCGACGCGTTCGGCGAACGCGAGTGGCAGCGCCTCGAAATGAATTTCCAGGGGCGGAGCAGCTACACTGTGCACCGGCACATCCTGGAGGAGTATGTCGAGGCGGATTATCACGTTCTCGACGTCGGTTCCGGTCCAGGTCGATTCGCCATCGACATGGCACTGATGGGCGCGCGCGTTTCGCTCGTCGACCTGTCCCAGGTTCAGCTCGACATCGCGCGGCAGCGGCTCGCTGAACGCGGCCTGATCGAGCGGGTGGAGTCGTTTCAAACCGGCGACGTGCTCGATCTCCATGCGTTCGACGACGGGGCATTCGACCTGGTCGTCTGCTTCGGCGGCGTGGTGTCCTACACCAGGCAGGAGTATCCGCGTGCCCTGATCGAGCTGGCGCGCGTCGTTCGCCCGGGCGGCGCCGTGCTGCTCAGCGTGATGTCATTGCATGGAACGATGCGTCTCCTCGGACCGCTCGACGCCGCGAACGTCGTCGAAACGATCGATCAACATCTCGCTTGGAACGAGGTCGTCGACGGTGCCGGCGTGACGTGCAGCCGCGTCGGCAGTAGCGAGTTCCATCAGCCGATCGCGTTGTTCACATCGAACGGTCTGAGCGAGGCATTGGAGAATGCCGGCCTGCGCGTGGAACGACTCGCGTCGGCCAATCCGCTGTTCACGCAGTACATGAACATGCCGCAGGTCGAGGCGAATCCGTCGGCGTCAGATCGCCTGATCGAGCTCGAGGTGGCCGTGTGCGAGCACCCTGGGCTCGTCGATGCAGGCGGTCACTTGATCGCGGTCGCTCGGCGGCCGCTCTGATCAGAACGGCGCGTTGAAGTAGAACGCGAAGCGGATGTCCTTGCGAGGATAGAAGCCTCGCGCGGCGTCGAATCGGATCATGCCGTCCATGAACGAGAACCCGATGCCGGCGCCGCTCAACGGTCGACCGAACTCGCCCCATTTCTCACGTTGACCTGCCCATCCGAGATCTCCGAACAGCGCCGTTCGCATGAACTCACTCGATCGCGCTACCTCCACGCGCGTCATCCAGAACGCGGTACCGCTCTGCGTGGTATCGGCGCCCTGACCACGTATCGTCTGGGTTCCGCCGAGGAACCATTGGCGCTGCGCCGGCACATGTCCGACCGTTGTACCTCCAGCGAGCGTGAGCGCCGCATCGACGCGCCGGAGGAGCGCCTTGGACAGCGTGACGTCGAGCGCGGCACGGCCGTACGACGAATCGCCGCCCGCACCTTCCAGTCGAAGATCGGTGAACGCGCGGAAGCCGCGAATATCCTGACCGAATGAGCCGAGGTATCGGAGCGATGCGCCGGTCGACGTGACGTTCGCGCTCTCGATGTTCGGGATGAACGTCGCGCCGAGATTCGCTGTCGTGCGCTGCGGCGCATTCCGCTGCTGCTCGGCGAACGCGCGGAGCTCGAGGCGCGGCCCGCGCTCGGCCGTCCAGAGCACTTCGCCGCCGGTCGCGCGGTAGTAGAAACCTTCGTCGCGGCCAAACAGGAGCGCGCCGAGCGAGCTGCTGAAGTTGAGCGGTGAACCCCAATCGTTGGCTGACACGAGTCGCGTATATCCGTTCACGCGAATCGTCTTGCTGAAGTCGGAGCGCGCGAGCGACAGCTCGAAGTTGGGCTTCTTGTCGGCGAAGCCGAATCGCCCGACCGCCGTCGCGGAGAGACCGGCGCCGAGTTGCTGATCGTACAGCGCGCCGGTCGAGAATCCTTCGACGCGATTGTATCGCGTCATCGACGGCCCGAGCTGAATGCGCGGCGCCGGGAGATGTCCGAGCGATAACGGCGCCTGCGCGGCCATGCCGAGCGCGTCGGCGGCGAGCTTCTGCGCCTCGGCGCTGCCGAAGACGTCGTCGCCCGGATCGAAGATGCTCCCCGGCAAATCAGACGACGCCATGAGCTTGTCGAGGTCACACGGCACGCGGATCTCGGTCGGAATCTTCGCCTCCGACCGGTAACGCATCACGACGCGCGTATCGGACGTGTCGCACTGCCGCATCGAGCCGACCTTCAGACCGGCCTTCAAAGAATCCTGACGGGCTTTCCACGCCACGTCGTACGTTGCCTTCGTCGAATCGCGCCACCGTCGACGCGCCGCGCTGTCGAGGCCCGGCGGTGCTGGTGCGCGATACAGTGGCGTCGTGACGGTGGTGTCGACGCGAATCACTGCGAGGCCCATCGCCTCGTTCACGCTCGCGTACGTGAACGCGGTCTCGAGCTTCACCGGGACGCGCGCCAGTAACGCCTTCGCCGAGCCTTCGATCGATTGGCTGCGCGGTAGCCAGAACCGTCCGCCGTAAAAACCGTACTCGACGACGATCGCCGAGAGCTCGGCGGTCATCGGTTGGACCATCGTCTTGAGCAGCTTGCCGATGAATGGCGTCTTCACCGTGTCGCCGTCCTCGCTTGTGACGGTCACCGTCAGCTGGGCGGGGATCGCCAGCCGATACGCGGCGCGGACGAGCTGTCCCGTCGCGATGTCGAACCAGAGCGAGCCGACGACTACGTTCGGCTTGGGGACGCGCGGCCGGACCTCGAGCTCCCGCAGCTGAATCACGCGTCCGTCTGGCAGACGAAAGCTCAACGAATCGCCGGTTCGGAAGGTGTAGTATGCCTCGGCGCCGCGCGCGATCGGGTTGACGAGCTCGCGCTCGTTGACGTCAGTCCGAGCGGCGAGACCAGCGATGAGCAGATTCTCCGAGCCCGGGAAGTACGGAATGGGCGTCGCATCGTTGTCGAGCAGGGATTCCTGCAACGCGTCGCGTTCTACCTTGGGCGAGCCAAGTGGTGGCAGGGCGACGCGGCCTCCGGTGACGTCGATGTGAACGCCGACGTCGCGCTGCCATCGAACCCGCGCGGCGCTCTCCTGACGATAGACGAGACGATCGCGGCCGAGCTTTCCAATGCCTACGAGCACCGACATCCGCTGACGCACTTTCGCGTCATAGCTCTGGAGGGACGAGTCCTGAGCTACACGTGCGAGGCGAGCCCTGGTGAACAAATCACGCGCGGCCGGATCGCGAAACGCTGTGGCCAGCGCCGACGCCGTCACCGGCAGACGACGCGGTCCATTGCGCGACGCGGAGTCCGGCGGCGTACTGTCGCGGACGGCGCTTGGCCGCCGGGACTGCTGGGCGGTACCGCCCTGCATCAGTATCGAAAGCGCGAGAACAGTAGCCAGCATCAGGCGGGTGGGGTGGAGTTGGGCTCGTCAGTGGGACCGACGAAGTGCCCTCGAAGTTCCAACGAGCCAAATCAACCCCAGTTTCATCAGAATCGCTTGATTGGGGTCAGACCCCATTCGTAAACCCCGAGTCAGGCGCGTTCCGGATATCAAAATCGCTCAATTGGGGTCAGACCCCGTTTGGGCGATCGGGGTCAGACCCCGTGGTATCTGACTCCAAAGGGCGGGTTTCCACAAAAGAATCGGCGGCACGCTCGTCGTCGAGCGTGCCGCCGGGAATTCTGGTATTGGTCGGCTTACGGCGTGATCGTGCCGATGCGCGATCCAATCTGCAGGGTACCGCCTTCAGTGGCCGGCGATCCAATTACTCCTCCGCTCGAGCTCCAGCTCGTGCCGGTCGCAACCCACTGCGTTGCCTGACCAGCCTTCAACCCCCAGTTCGAATCCCAGCCGGCGACGCCGGTGAAGTCCGGAATGGCAAGATCGACGCTCGTGCTGCCGAGATAGCCCGACGTCGCGCTTACGATGGCAGTGCGCGGCGCGGCGGCATTGCTCTGTGAGTAGATCGCCGAGAAGTACTTGCCGTACTCGGTCTGCGCCGTCCACTGCATGCGCAGGCGCACATACGGCGTCGTCCCGAGGACCGAGACCGTTGCCGTCGCCGGCACCGGCCCGAGCGTCACGGTCTTGTCGGTGGCGTCCTTGAAGTACGTGCCAAAGATGCGCAGATAGTTCGCCGTCGATCCCGAAACGTTGGTGGCGACGGCCGTCAGCAGGTGCAGGTCGCCCGTCGCCTGCGAGGCGGCGGGAACGCCGTAATACGCCCGTGTTGCACCCGACGACAAGGCGTCCGTGTAGAGCGTCGTGATCGCATTGTTGGCCGTCACGTAGGAAACCGACGTCGACAGGAAGTCGGAGCCCGCACCATTGACGGTGACGTTCCGGCTGACCGGAGCGACCGCCTCGGACGCGTTGAAGTCGAGCGCGGGCATGGTGCTGTTGGCGGCCTGGTTCAGCGCGCGCCGGATGATGAGCTTGTTCACCGCGAACGTGATGCCCGTTCCGCTCACCGTCGTCGCCGTCCGCGCCGCGACAAGATCGCGCGGGCCGTCGGGCACGTTATTGAGTGTGAAGTTGCCGTTCGCCGAGACCGTCGCGAGCGCGCCACCGAGTGATACGCTCGCGGCTTCACCACTGCCGAGTCCAGCGACGGAGCCGTTCACCGTCTTCTCGGTCGTGTTGGCGCACAGGCCGGCGCCGGCGTCGGTCAGCTCCTGTTTCAAGCCATACAGCACGGTGAGCGTGAAGCTGCTGCCGCTGCCCGCCTGCACGTAGGCCACGCCGCCCTTGCTCGACGTGATGTTGAAGCCGAAGGCGTTGTTGGTTGGCGTTACGCGCGTCCACGCGCCGGTGCCATCCTGAACCGCGAACCAAAGCGGTGCGTTGGAGGCGCAGAACTGCCACGACGCGTTTCCGCTGCTCGGCGCGGTCACCACGACGCTGAATGTCGCCGATTGATTGGTGACGCCGGTGGCCGCGCCGTTCACGGTGATCGTGTACGTGCCGGGCGCGGTGTTCGACGCCGCGCTGATCGACAGCGCCGACGTGGTGGCTGTGCCGGGGATGCTCGTGGGATTCGCCGTCACGGTGAGGCCCGTTGGAGCACCCGACGTCGTGAGCGCCACGGCGCCGGTGAAGCCGCCGGTTCGCGTGACGGTGACTGTCGCCGATCCTGCGGCGGCACCCTGCGTCACGCTGACCGAGGCAGGCGACACGGCCATTGTGTAAGAGCCGGTCGCGACGGCGGTCACCGTCAGCGCGACCGAAGCTGTCTGATCCGTGGCGCCGGTTCCCTTGGCGCGAAGGGTCAGCGTGTAGTTACCGGGTGCGGTCGACGCCGCGGCGGTGATGGTAATCGTGCTGGTCGTCGCGCCGGCCGCCACCGAGGCGGGTGAGAACGAAGCGGTCACGCCGGTAGGCGCGCCCTCGAGACTCAGATCGATGCTGCCGGCGAAGCCACCCGAACGGGATACCGTCGCCGTCACGCTGCCGTTGGCGCCCTGCGGCAAGCTCAGCGATGTCGGCGACACGCTGATTCCGATCGCTGGTGTGGGCGTCGGACCGGTGGTGTCGTCATCTCCGCCGCCGCAAGCGGCCGCGGCCGTGACAACGATCAGTATCGCGAATTTCCTCCAAACATCGAAACCGTTCATCGACTTGTTCAAGAGTCTCACAGTATCCCCCTTTGGAATGGGTGCGTCCTTCAGCGCGTCATCGCATCGATCAACGCGGACGAGCAGACTATTCATATCTGCATTTCAGTAATGCGTGGCGCGAGCGCCACGCTTCATAGCAATGCGTCGACACTACGCGAATACCGTCACCTCGACGGATCTCGCGATCGCGTCACGAGTGGCGCAATTTGTCCGAATGACAAAAGCGCGTGTCTCGGTGTTCGCCGTCGGCTTTGGCCTCCTGGTGGTTGCGGGCAATGGCTGCGGCGTTGCACGTGCTATTCCAAGCGCGACGCCGCCGGAAAAACGAGTACCCGGCTGGGTCGAGGTTGCGCGCACCGCGACGACGACGGCGTTTCTCGACACGACGCGACTGGAGCGCCCGACGAACGGCATCGTTGACGCCTGGTTTCGGCTGGTCTATTCGCCGCCAATAAAGCCCGACTTCTTTCCGCCCGTTGACTACGAAGCGGTCGAATCGCGCGAGCAGGTCGACTGCGCCAAGGACCGCGCGCGCGACGTGGAGATGAGGATGCAGCCCGTCGGCGGGAAGCCGGGGCCGGTCAAGGTTCCGGACCGCGACTGGCAGCCGATCGCGACGCACAGGATGGGGGCGGATCTGTTCCGAATCCTGTGCAGATCGATCGACGGGTTGCGGCCTAGATAAAAGGCGGAATTCCGAGGAACGGCGGCTCTTAGCGGTGGGTGCTAACGGTCGCGCGTTTGATTCGATCGAGCAGGGGGAATTCGCGATCCATGTACGCGTTGCCGCCGTTCTCGAGCGGCCCCTGACGTCCCTGTCGAACACCCGCGCCGGAGTTCTCGCCGTAGCCTGAGTACAGGCTGTCGAGCACCTGCATTCCCTCGACGACGCGGCCGAGGATCGTGAAGGGCTCTCCGTTGTTCCGCGAGTTATCCGCGAGGTTGATGTAGATCTGGGTGTTGCGGGTGTTGAGGTTGCCCGGGCCCTTATAGGAGAACGCGAAGGTGCCGCGCTTGTTGTCCGAGCGCGCTGGATCGTCCTTCAAATACTGATTCTTCCACGCCGCGTTGACCGCCGGATCGCCGTGCAGCCCGAATTGCACGATGTAGTTCTTGTTCACGCGGTGGAAGCGCGTGTCGTCGTAGTAGCCCAGCCGCGCGAGATTATAGAGTCGGTCGGCGCCGACCGGGCCCCAGTCGCGATGGAGCTCGAGCACGAAAACACCTTTCGTCGTTTCGAAGCGAATGTATGAGACGGGCGGTGCGGGCCGCTGCCACTCGGGATCGCCGGGGTAGCGGAGGAGCGCTTGGCGGTCGGCGGGCGACAGTTTGGGCGTCGATGTCGATCGGGCGCAGGCGGCGCCGGCGGCGATGAGGAGCATCGAAGGAGAGAGGCGCATGATAGTCATATTCTACTCTCGCACGAGCGTAAGGCCACTCTATCGGGACGCACTGCTGAACTACTTGCCGCAGAGGCGCGGAGGGCGCAGTGGCGCAGAGGAGCGCCTCAGGCGCTCACGGCTCCGCGCGCAACGAGCCTGTACGAACTTTTCTTCGGTACTGCCGCTCGGGATGGTTCATGCAATGTCCCGAGCGTCAGTCGCAAAAACTTCTTGGCTCTTGGCGCGAGGAGCCGTACCCACCACAAGGGGGCCCTCTGCGGCTCTGCGTCAGGTGGTTCAGCCTCCGGCGCAAACTGCTCAACATCGTCGCATATTCTCCGGTCATGCGCACTCGCGCCATCGTCACCGTCACCGGGTTCGGAATCCTCGGACTTGCCGCGGCAGCTGTCGCGCGCCCCAACCGCTACGGCATGTCCGATCGCGAAGAGCGACACATGCTCCCCGCGGTCTCGACCGGTCCGCTCGATCCAGCGTGGAGTCCGGACGGGAAGTGGATCGCGTTCTCGATGCGTGGCGACATTTGGAAGGTGCCGGCCGACGGCGGCGAGGCGATCGCACTGACCTCTGGCCCCAATTATTACTTCGAGCCGGCGTGGAGTCCGGATGGCCGGCGCATCGCGCTCTCCATGGACGTCGGCGGCAATCTCGAGATCGGCGTCATAAGCGCCGACGGCGGGCCGGTCGAGCGGATCGCATCGCACCAGCGCGTGGACGTCGAGCCGGCGTGGAGCCGCGATGGCGCCTCGCTGTACTTCGCGAGCGCGCGCGACGGACGCTTCAAGATCTTTCGCCACGACTTCGCGACGAATCGCGACACCGGCCTCGTCGCCGGCATTCAGCCGTCGGTGTCGCCCGATGGAAAGTCGATCGCCTACGCGCAAGGCGGCCTGCGCGTGCTCGATCTCGGCGCCATGCAGTCGCGCGTCGTGCGCGAGGAAGAGACCGAGTATCGCATGAAGCCCGCGTGGACGCCCGACGGCCAGAACATTCTTTACGTGACAGAGGACAAGGGCTCGAATGACATTCGCATCATCTCCGCGTCGGGTGGCGACCCGATCGAGCTGACCGTCGACCCCGAGCACCACGAGATGTCGCCGACACCGAGCCCCGATGGAAGGCGGTTCGCGTTCGTGGCGTTTCGCGATGGAGTGCCAACTTTGTACACGGCGGACATCGCCGGCGGACGACAGTCGTCGTGGAAAGCGGTTCCGATCACGAAGCGACGGCCGGTCACGACGACGGGCCACGTTCGCGTTCGCGTCGTCGGCGCCGACGGCCAACTCATGCCGGCACGGATCTACGCCGACGCGAGCGATGGGCGTTCCTACTCGCCCGACGGCGCCTTCCATCGCGCGATGATGGTGTTCGACCGCCACTACTTCCACACGACCGGCGAGGCCGAGCTCGAGCTACCGGCGGGCCGCGCGACGATCGAGGCAATCCGCGGTTGGGAGTATCGTCCGAAGTCAGTCGCGGTCGACGTGGCGGCGGGTGCAACAAAGTCCGTAACGATCACGCTCGATCGACTCATCGACCTCCCGGCGCGCGGCTGGTACTCCAGCGACGCGCACGTGCACGACCTGCATCAGGGCTTCAGTCTCTCGCACGAAGCGTTCTACCGCCAGCTCGTCGCCGAGGATCTGCACATGACGTACGCGCTGATCCACATGGATGGCACGCGCTTGATGGGGCGATGGAGCGACCTGACCGGAAAGCCGAGCCCATTGTCGACCAAATCCCACATCCTCCAGTACGCCGAGGAGTTTCGCGGCAACCTCGGCCACATCGGGATGATCGGCACACACGAGTTCATTCTGCCGCTCGTCGCCGGCGAAAACCGCAGCGCGTATGGCCAGCCGGCGCTCGACAATCCGTACATCGTTGGCGCACACCAACAGGGTGGGCTCGCCGGCTTCATGCATCCGTATCTCTCCCTACCGAAGACGCCGGCGGCCGCCGCATCGACGTTGATCGCCCTCGATGCCGCGCTCGGACTCGGCGACTACTACGACATCGGCGCGCTGTACTCGGATGAAATCGGATCCGCGGACTTCTATTATCATTTGCTCAACGCCGGATTCCGTATTCCGGCAACCGCCGGGACCGACCAGTTCTCGGATGTGTTTCGCGATCCCCCACCGGGCTCGGATCGCACGTTCGCGCTGGTCGAAGGAGCGTTCACCGTGCAATCGTGGCTCGCCGCGGTCAAGCGCGGGCGGACGTTCATGTCGACCGGTCCGATCATTCTGATCGACGTCAACGGCCATCCTCCGGGCGACGAGATCGCCGTCGCGGCCGACGCACCGACTGCCGTGCACGTCAAAGTCGACGTCCGGTCGATCGCCCGCGTGGACTCGATGCAGGTGATTGTGAACGGCAAGGCGATAAAGACCATCGCGCGCACCGGGCCCGATTCGGGCCGGATCGCATTCGATGGCCCGATCGAGGTGGCGCAGGGTGGATGGGTCGCCGCTCGCGTCATCGGGCCACCCTCCAAGTATCTCGGCGACGACTACGCGTTCGCGCATACGGGGCCTGTCTACATCGTCCGCGGCGGGAAGCGCCACGTCGAGCCGCAAGATGTCGAGTTCCTGTCGCAGACGGTGGACGCGATCTGGAGCCGAGTGGACCGCGGACGCTGGCGATCGCAGGCCGAGCGGGACCAGTTCCGCGCGACCGTGGATTCGGCGAGGTCGGTCTATTCGCGGCTTGCCGCGTCGGCGCCGTAGGTGGCGGCTCGGCGACTCGGCGACTCGGCAGCAAACTGCGGCGCCAAGCCGTAGAATTAGTCGTCCCTTCCCTCCAGCTACCGATGCGTCGAACCCAGTCCTTATTCGCCGCGGCCGCCCTGGCCGCGACCGCGATTTCTTTCGCCGGAGCCCAGAACCGCCCCGGCGGCGTCCGTCAGGTCGGTGCGCCGGCGACGAGCGCCCGGGCCGATAACGGCCTCCCCGCTGATTCGGTCCTCGTCCGGTCGCTCGTCTTCCGGTCGATCGGACCGGCCGTCATGTCCGGGCGCATCGCGGACGTCGCGGTGACCGACAACGCCAAGGCGCCGCGCGGGCGGATCGGCAGTGTGATCTACGCCGCCGCCGCGACGGGCGGCGTCTGGAAATCGACCAACGCGGGGGTGAACTGGGCGCCCGTCTTCGACTCGGTTCGAACTGGATCGGTCGGTGCGGTCGCTGTCGCTCCGTCGAACCCGGATGTCGTCTGGGTCGGCACCGGCGAGCCCAACAACATGCGCAGCTCGTCGTGGGGCACTGGCGTCTACAAGTCCACCGACGGCGGCAAGACCTGGTCGGCCGCAATGCTGCCCAAGTCGCAGCACATCGCCCGCATCGTGATCGACCCGCGCGATCCGAACGTCGTGTACGTCGCGGCACTCGGCCCGCTGTGGGCGTCGGGCGGCGAGCGTGGTCTCTACAAGACCACCGACGGCGGCAGGACATGGACGAACACCAAAGAGATCAGCAAGTACACGGGCTTCACGGAGCTCGTGATGGATCCGTCGAACCCCGACGTCCTCTACGCGGCGTCGCTCCAGCGCGAGCGGCGCGAGTACGGTTTCCTGCCGGCCGGCGCCGAGACCGGGATCTACAAGACGATCGACGGCGCCAAGACCTGGACGCAGCTCAAGAACGGTCTGCCGGCGGGCGAGATGGGACGGATTGGCATTAGCGTTTGCAAATCGCGTCCGAACGTCGTGTACGCGATCGTCCACGCCAAGGCGCCGCAGAATGGTCTGTTCAGGAGCGACGACGCCGGCGCGTCGTGGCGTCTCGTCAACGAGCAGAACGGAACGGCCTGGTATTACAGTCAGGTGCGCTGCGATCCGACCGATCCCGATCACGTGGTTTCGCTCAACGCGGCGTCGCGCGAATCGCACGATGGTGGGAAGACGTTCACGCCCTTTGCGGCGGGTGGCGTGCACAGCGATCATCACGCGCTCTGGATCAACGATGACAATCCGGAGCAGATGATCCTCGGCGGCGACGGTGGTCTCTACATGTCGTGGGACGCCGGCCGTACCTGGGATCACATCGAAAGCATCGTGGCGGGACAGTTCTACGCGATCGCCGTCGACGACGCGCTTCCCTTCTACAACGTCTACGGCGGATTGCAAGACAACCAGACGTGGGGCGGTCCGAGTCGCACGCGCAACAGCTTCGGCCCGACGAACGCCGATTGGTTCCGCATGGCGGGCGGCGACGGCTTTTACGCCGTGCCCGATCCGCTCGATCACAACCTCGTGTACGCGGAATCGCAGCAGGGCGGCGTCGTGCGCTACGACGCGCGCACGGGCCAGACGAAGAACATTCGTCCGCAGCCGAAGCCGGGCGAGCGCCTCCGCTTCAACTGGAGCGCGCCGATCCTGCCGTCGAAACACGACGCGAAGCTCGTCTACATGGCCGCGCAGTTCCTGTTCAAGAGCAACGATCGCGGCGACAGCTGGGAAAAGATCAGCCCCGACCTCACGCGCAACATCGATCGCAACAAGCTCCCGCTGCGCGGCGCGATTCCCGATTCCGGCACGCTCGGACGCAACGAAGGCACGGCGGAATTCAGCAACATCTCCACGGTGGACGAGTCACCGTTCCGCACCGGATTGCTCGCCGTCGGCACCGACGACGGCATCATCCAGGTCACGCGCGACGGTGGAAAGAACTGGACGAAGACCGACGCCTTCGCCGGCGTCCCGGACACGACGTTCGTGAGCCGCGTGGTGTGGTCGAAGGCCGACGAAGGAACGATCTACGCGACGTTGGATGGCCACCGCAGCAACGACTTCAAGCCATACGTCGTGAAGAGCACGGACTACGGTAAGACATGGACGTCGATCACCGGGAATCTGCCGGACGGCGGACCGGTGCAGGTCGTGCGCGAGCATCCGCGGCAGCCGAACCTGCTCTTCGCCGGCACCGAGTTCGGCGTCTACTTCACGGTGGACGGCGGCGGTCACTGGACGCAGCTGAAGAGCGGGCTGCCCGGTGTTCCGGTGCACGACATTCAGATTCAGGCGCGCGCCAACGACCTCGTACTCGGCACCCATGGACGCGGCGTCTATATCCTCGATGACATCACGCCGCTCGAGCATCTTGCCAAGGCGAAGCAGGCGTCGGTCGCCTACCTCTTCCCGGTGGAAGACGCGCTGCTCTTCCAGCCGAACAACAGCCGCAACTCGGGCATGGGGACGCGCGGATTCAGCGGACAGAATCCGGATCCGGGCGCTCGTATCTCCTACCTGCTGGCCAACGTGCCGAGCGACGCGAAGTTGTCGCTTTCCGTTCTCGACGCGAGCGGCGCTGTCGTGCGCGCGCTGCCGGTGAACAAGCAGGCGGGCATGTATCGGACGACGTGGGACATGCGCGTCGGTCCGCCGCTGACCGGACCGGTTGATACGCTCGCTCTGCAGAATGGCGGGCGTGGCGGACGTGGAGGCGCCGGCGGTGGTCGCGGCGGCGCAGGTGGGGCAGGTGGCGCTGGCGGCGCGGCTGATACGACCGGTCGCGGCGCTGGCGCTGGCGGTGGCGGCGGCGGTGGTGGTGGCGGATTCGGCGGACGCGGCGGCGCGGGCGATCCAACGTTCCTGGCGCTCCCCGGCAAGTACGTCGCGCGACTCACGATCACTCCGGCACAGGGAACCGCGACGACGCTCGATCAGTTCTTCGCGCTCACGAAGGATCCGATGGTCACGCTCACGGACGCGGAGCTCAAGCAGCTCTATGCGTTCCGTCTCGACGTCGTGAAGCTCCAGCGCGAGTTGCGCGATCGTCAGGCGCAGCTCGACACGGCGCAGCGCGTGCTCGCCGCGGCGAAGCGCGCCGCGGATTCAGCCGGCACGAAATACACGCCGGAGCTCAAAACGCAGCTCGCCGCCGTGGAAAAGGAGCTCGCCGAGATCACTCGCGAGCTCGGCGTGGCGAATGGCGGTCGTGGGGGTGCGGGCCGTGGCGGCGCCGGTGGTGCAGCCGGCGCGACGCTCGCCAACGCGGCGACGCAGGGTGGCGGGCGCGGTGGGCGCGGCGGCGGCGGTGGGGGCGGCCGCGGTGCCGTTGCGCAGGCTGGCGCACCGACGGAAGGCGCTCCCGCCGCCTCGAGCGCCGGCGCGGGCGGCGCTGGTGCGGCAGGTGATCAGGATCAAAACCCGACTGGGCCCACCGCGCCAGAGAACATTCAGGCGAAGCTCGGTACGACGTCCGAGATGCTGAACGTCACCTTCAATCCGAATCCGGAGCAGAAGAAGACGATTCAGGCGATTCCGGCCGAGCTGCAGAAGCAGGGCGATCGCGTGAAGAAAGTCTCAGGCGCCTCGCTGCCGGCGTTGATCAAGGCGTTGAAGGATGCTGGGATCGAGGTGAAAACGCCGTAGGGCGATTCGGCATCTCGCGCGGTACCGACCGCTCGAGCTCACCGACGCGTTCGTCCGGCATGGCGTCGCCTGAAAAGAGCGTCGTCGACAAATACCGCGCGCCGGAATCCGGCGAGATCCACGCGACGCGCTTGCCCGCACCCAACTCGCACGCCACGCGCAGCGCCGCAAACGCGATCGCGCCGCTCGACATGCCGACGAACAGCCCTTCCTCGGCGGCCAGTCGTCGTGCGAGGGGAAAGGCGTCCTCTTCCCACACCGGGATCACACGATCGACCACGCTTCGATCGAAGTTCTTCGGCACGAAGCCCGGCCCCATTCCCTGAAACTGGTGCTGCCCACGCTCGCCGCCGGAAAGAACCGGCGAGCGCGCCGGCTCGACGGCGATCACCTGAATGTCCGCGCGGCGTTCCTTGAGGAATCGTCCGACGCCGCTGATCGTCCCGCCGGTTCCGGAACCGTAGACGAAAGCGTCGATCCGTCCGTCCATCGCGGACCACAGCTCGGGGGCCGTCGTCTCGTAATGGATGCGTGGGTTCGCGGGATTCTCGAACTGGTGCGGCATCCAGGCGCCGGTTTCGTCTCGAATGCGCTCCGCTTCCTCGATCGCCGCGAGCATGCGTCGCGCGGGATCCGTCAGCACCAATTCGGCG
Source organism: Gemmatimonadaceae bacterium (assembly GCA_035554995.1). Classification (GTDB taxonomy): domain Bacteria; phylum Gemmatimonadota; class Gemmatimonadetes; order Gemmatimonadales; family Gemmatimonadaceae; genus JAQBQB01. The sequence goes on along the minus strand of DATMHK010000303.1, from coordinate 1,123 downwards.
CCGTACGCTTCGAGCGTGCGCTTCCGTTCGTCGCTCGCCGACGACGGCAGGCAGAGTACCAACCGGTAGCCGCGCGACGACGCGACCTGCGCGAGGCCGATGCCTGTGTTCCCGGAGGTCGGCTCGACGATCGTGTCGCCAGGATGGATCACGCCACGCTGCTCGGCGTCGAGGATCATGCCGAGTGCCGTGCGATCCTTGATCGAACCGCCCGGATTCATCCCTTCCAGCTTGACCCAGACCTCGGCCATACCCGGCTCGACAACGCGGCCAAGCTTCACGACCGGTGTCGTCCCGATTGCGGCATCAATGCGACTCATCGAACGATCCTCGCCGCCGCGTTCGGCGGAAAATGAAACGGCCGCTCGATCGAGCGGCCGGAGGGATCTGCTTTCATTGGCTTTGGAGATCGGGTCTCATCACCCATCTCTCGCCTCCGGCCTCGGTTTGGGAGCAGCGCACAAGGCGCCGCAACACGCGCAACAGCACGCGCAGCAACAGGCGACGCTACGACAAAGCGCGGCGGCGATCTTGGGGCGGCAGACGGGCAGGCTGGTCGAGGCCATGAATCGAAACCAACGGAGGAAAATGGCAACCGTCAAGACTGACAGTGCAGCCGCTGGGATCGCGACTGCCGAACCCCGAGTCGAACCGCGCGACTGCCAAGGAGCGCGGCTGCCGAACCCGAGTCGGACCGCGCGACTGCCGAACTACGCGGCTGCCAGAAAGCGCGGCCGCCGAACGGCGCACCTGCCGAGAGGCGCAAGCGGCCTTCGGCCGAGGGACGCGCAACATTGAGTGCAACCCTGTGACCGAAGTGTCGCCGAGGAAAGGCCGTGCACCCCGTCACAAAACCCGGACACGCTCAACAAACGGCGCGAAGCGCCCATGCGCCGCTTGGCAGTCGCGCCGTTCGGCAGGTGCGCCGTTCGGCAGTCGCGCTCCTTGGCAGTCGCGCGGTCGGTAGTTCGACCAACCCAACCTTTCTCTTGCTTAGGATGTCCAAGGGAGTAACCTGTTCCTTAGGCACCCTAAGTGAGGACCGCGTGCCCCCTTCGCGCCCGACCGTTGACCTGCTCCAAGGCAGCCTCGACGTCATCGTACTTCAGACACTGAGCTGGCA